>CAZKFP010000073.1:0-19156 GCA_964552085.1 uncultured Steroidobacteraceae bacterium | reverse complement strand
GGGACGACGCGGAAGTCGGCGAAGGCCTGCTGCGCCCAGCGCAGGAGCGCATAGCGCTCGCCATTGCGCTCGTACTCGCGCTCGACGTTGATGAGGAAGGCCGCATCCGTGCCGTACTGGTCGACCTGCACGCTGTGGTCGATGACGAGGTCGGCCGGCACGAGCGGGTTCACCCTGGAGGGGTCGCCGCCCATCGCGGCCACGGCGTCGCGCCTCGCGGCAAGGTCGACCACGCACGGCACGCCGGTGAAGTCCTGGAGGATGACGCGCGCCGGCATGAAAGGCAGCTCCGCCTCGGCCGGCTGCCTCGGGTCCCAGCTCGCGAGCGAGCGGACGTCGGCCGCGGAGACGAGGTCGGGCTGCGTGTCCGCGCCACGCAGCATGTTCTCGAGCAGGACCTTGACCGTGTACGGCAGGTGCTCGAGATCGGATGCACCGGCCGCGTCGAGCCGGTAGTAGGCGTAGGACCGGTCGCCGATGCGCAGGGTGTCGCGGGCGGCTGCCGGGTCAACGGGTGGCTGGGACGTCACGGTCGCCTCCTGTCGTCGCCGCGCGGGAGCGCGGCATCGGTCGAAGATCGGCGCCGGACGGGTGCGCCCGTCGCGGGTCGAGTCAGGACCTTCAGTATATCGCGCCCCGAGACGGCCCCCGCGGCCGGGAATGGCGGATCGGCGCTCGCCGGTCTGCCACTCTTCTTGCGCGGGGTTCGTTTGCGGCGCCTATACTTCGGTGGTTACCGAATAAGGAGAGCAGTCGTCAACGACGTCTACCGGGCACTGTCCGATCCGACCCGCCGCCGCATCCTGTCGCTCCTGCGCCACGAGGACATGACGGCCGGCGAGCTCGCCGGCCACTTCGACCTGGCGTGGGCGACCGTCTCCGGGCACCTCAAGGTGCTGCGGGAGACGGATCTCGTGCATGTTGATCGCAACGGAACGTCGCTCACGTATCACCTCAACCTGAGCGTGCTCGAGGAGGCAATGGCCTCGCTCATGTCGGCGCTGGGATTCGAAGCGAAAGAGGAGCCATGAACGTCCGACCGCTCGTCGTCGTTGGGGGGCTGAGCGTGCTCGTCATGCTCGCCATTTCCGCATGGGCGTGGCCACTGATCCCCGACGATGCCCAAATTCCGATCCACTGGGGACTCGACGGGGAGGCAGACGGGTTTGGCCCGAAGTGGGTCGGCCTGCTCGGGCTGCCGCTGCTCAGCCTGGGCATCCTCGCGCTCCTGGCGCTCGTCCCGCGCATCGAGCCCCGCCGCGCGAACCTTGCCCGATCCAGGCCGGCGTACCTCGCGATCTCGATCACGGCGCTCCTCTTCATGGCCGGCATGCACGCGTTCGCCGTCCTGGCGGCGCTCGGCAGCGACGCGGACATCACCGCCGTCGCCCTCATCGGCAGCGGCGCGATGTTCGTCGTCATCGGCAACTACCTGGGCAAGACCCGCAGCAACTGGTTCTTCGGGATCCGGACGCCCTGGACCCTGTCGAGCGAGCGGTCGTGGTCGAGGACGCATCGGATCGGCGGCCGTGTCTTCATGACGATCGGCATCCTCGTCATCGCCGTCGCCATCCTGCTCGGGCCCGAGGTTGCCCTGTGGACGATGTTCGCCGGGCTCGGAGTCGGGGTGGTCGGCCTCTTCGGGTACTCGTACCTCGTCTGGCGCGACGATCCGGCGCGTGACCACGAGGGCGCCGTGCGATGACGCTCCAGGACGTCTCGCGAATGTCGGGCTCGTCGCATTGCTGGCGATCGGTGCCTGGGTCGCCTTCCGACGGCAGGATCCGCTAGTCGGTGACCGTCACGACGACCGACACCTCGAGCTGGAGCGGCGGGCCGTCGCACGCCTCGCCGAGCTGGCCGTGCGTCGCGACATCGATTCGCCACGCGCCCGCGGGCAACGTGAGGGCCGGGTCCGCGAAGTAGATGTCGAGGAAGTCGGCGTTCGGGTCGTCCGGGCTGTATCCCCCGCTCTTCGAGAACGGCACGACGAGCGGCTCGCCGGGCGGGATCTCGTGCCGAGCGCAGTCGGACGTCATGGCCGGCAGGCCCGAGGTGAGCCCGTCCTCCAGGCGCGTCACGCTGAACGAGATGAAGCCGGAGCCGGAGCCTGACACCACCAACGCGTCGGGACGGTCGTGCTCGAGGACCGCCTCGACCTGGATCGGCGCACCGGCTCTCACGGCGGCCGGCTCGGCGGTCACGCTCAGCGTGATGCCGTCCTCGGTCACCGCCCCTGCGGCGAGCTCGGGCACGGACGGACCAGGCGCGTCGGGCGGTCCGATCGCGGTCGGCGTCGGGACGATCGAGCACGCGGCGAGGAGCAGCAACGCGAGCAGCAGCCCGATCCGACCCATTCGCACAGGACGGCGGAGCGACGAGGCGCGTTCCATCGGCTAGACGCGCGCCGACGCGTTGAGCGCGTTGAGCGCCTCGAGCGCCCGCAGCGCGACGTCGACCGGGTCGCGGCCGATCGCCACGGGGATGCGAACCTGGTTCGAGCCGCTGTCCGGCCGGAAGCCGGCGACCTGGAGCGCGAGGCTCACCTCGCGCCGGTCCGGCAGACGCGCCCACTTCAACGTCACCTGCCGCTCCTCCGCGCGAACCTCGGGAACGCCGGCCGCCTCGGCGGCGAGCCGGACCCGGACCGCCGTGAAGAGGCCCTCGACGGGTGGCGGCACAGGACCGAACCGGTCGCGCAGGTCGGCGCGCAGCGCATCGGCATCGGCTTCCGAGCGAAGTTTGGCGAAGCGACGGTAGGCCTCCAGCTTCGCGCCGGAGTCCTCGATGTAGTCGTCGGGCAGATAGGCGGAGCCCGGCAGGTCGAGCCGCACCGGTGACGGCTCGGGCGGCGGACGGCGACCGGCGAGGGTATCCACCGCCTCGGCGAGCAGGCGCGTGTACATCTCGAACCCGACCGCGGCCATGAAGCCGTGCTGCTCGGCGCCGAGGATGTTCCCGGCGCCGCGGATCTCGAGGTCCGACAGGGCGATCTGATAGCCGGCGCCGAGGTCGGAGGCGCTGAAGATCGCGTGCAGCCGCTTGCGGGCGATCGGCGAGAGCGGCAAGCCGCGCCGATGGAGCAGGTACGCGTGCGCACGCCGGTCGGACCGGCCGACCCGACCGCGCAGCTGGTAGAGCTGGGCCAGCCCGAACGTGTCGGCGCGCACGATGATGATCGTGTTCGCGTTCGGGATGTCGAGGCCGGACTCGATGATCGTCGTGCAGACGAGCACGTCGTAGCGCCCGTCGGAGAAGTCCAGCATCACGCGCTCGAGCATCCCCTCGGCCATCTGCCCATGACCGATGGCCACCCGGGCCCCCGGCACCAGTCGCCGCACGCGCTCGGCGGCAGCCTCGATCGTCTCCACGCGGTTGTGGACGTAGAACGTCTGCCCTCCGCGATCCAGCTCGCGGACGATCGCGTCGCGCACGAGGCCGTCGTCGTCCTCGGCGATGCGCGTCTGGATCGGCAGGCGCGCCTCCGGCGGCGTCTCGATAACCGAGAGGTCACGGATGCCGACGAGGGACAGGTGCAGGGTGCGCGGGATCGGCGTCGCGGACAGCGTGAGGACGTCGACCTCGCGACGCATCGCCTTGATCCGCTCCTTGTGGCCAACGCCGAAGCGCTGCTCCTCGTCGACGACGAGGAGCCCGAGATCGGCGAAGCCGATGTCCTTCGACAGGATCCGATGCGTACCGATGAGGATGTCGACGCTGCCGTCGGCGACGCTCTCGACGATCCGCTCCTGCTCCTTCTTCGAGACGAAACGGCTGAGCATCGCGACGCGGAGCGGGAACGCGCCGAGGCGGCGCTCGAACGTGTGCAGGTGCTGCTGCGCGAGCACCGTCGTCGGCACGAGCACCGCGACCTGCTTCCCGTCCTGGACCGCCTTGAACGCCGCGCGCAGCGCGACCTCCGTCTTGCCGTAGCCGACGTCGCCGACGACGAGGCGGTCCATCGGCCGGCGGCGGAGCATGTCGGCCTTGACCTCCTCGATGCTCCGCGCCTGGTCCGGCGTCTCCGTGTACGGGAAGCTCTCCTCCAGCTCACGCTGCCAGGTCGTGTCACCGCTGAACGCATATCCCGGGGCGGACTCGCGTGCGGCGTAGATCTCGATCAGCTCACGGGCGAGGTCGCCAACGGCACGCCGCACGCGGGTCTTCGTCCGCTCCCATTCCGTGCCGCCGAGCTTCGACAGCGCGGGGGCCGGCCCGCCGGAGTAGCGGTTGATTCGGCCGATCTGGTCCGCCGGCAGGAAGATCTTGTCGCTCCCGGCGAAGTCCAGCTGCAGGTATTCCTTCACGTCGTCGCCGAACGTCCGCTGCGTCATCCCGACGTAGCGCGCGATGCCGTGGTCGACGTGCACGACGTGATCGCCCGGCTGCAGCTTGCCGATGAGGTCGCGGGTCACGACGCGCTTGGCGGAGGTCAGCCGCCGGATGCGAGTGGCACCGAACAGCTCGCGGTCGGTCAGCACGAGCAGGCCGCTGGGCCCGTGCGCGAAGCCCGCCGACAGCGACCCGTGCACGACCGCGACCTGCCCCGGCGCCGGGGCGCCCCGCAGCTCGGCCACCGGCGCGCTCGGCGTTCCCGCCTCCTCGAGCAGCTCCCCAACCCGGCTCGCCTGGTCGGTGGAGACGAGGACCGCCCGCCCGCCGCCCGCCAGCTCGAGCAGCCAGGACCCGGCCCGGTCGGCCCGGCCGGGCAGCGGCGGGGCCGGCGCGTAGCCGGCCTCATCGTCGGCCTGCTCCTCGAGCCGTTCCGGGTCCCGGGCGAGGAGACGCCCGAGCGTCGTGCCCGCGTCGTACGGCAGCGGCCAGTCGCGCGGCAGCTCCCCCGCGCGGACGAGGCCGTCCTTGCGATCGACGGCCTGGGTGTCGAGGTCGGCAGCGAGCCGCCGCAGCTCGTCGAGGTCGGTCAGGACGACGTGCGCGGCCGCCGGAACGTGGTCCGCCGCCGGCCCGGCGGTCAGGTGGGCCGCCCAGGTCTCGGCGGCCTCCCCCAGGTCACCCTGCCCGAGACGCACCGCGTCGTCGCGCAGGAGATCCGTCGTCGCCGATGCGCGCCCCGCGACCCGCTCCCATCCCTCGAGCGGCAGGAACTCGGAGGCCGGCACGAGGTCGATCTCGTTCAACCGCCGGCGCGACCCCTGCGTCATCGCGTCGAAGCTGCGGATCGACTCCACCTCGTCCCCGAAAAGCTCGATGCGCACCGGGTCGTCGGTGCCGGGCGGCCACACGTCGACGAGCCCCCCACGATGCGCGAACTCGCCGATGCCGGTGACCTCGACCGCCGGCTCATAGCCGCCGGCCACGAGTCGCTCGAGCAGGCTCCGCTGGCCGATCCGCTCGCCGCCGCGAACCGAAGTCCGCGACGCCGTCAGCTGGTCCGGCGACAGCGTCCGCTGGACGAGCGCGAGGAGCGACGTGACGACGACGAGCCGGCTGCTCCGCGACCCGAGCTCGGCGAGCACGGAGAGGCGCTCGGCGGATTCCTCGTGCTCGGGATGGGCGCGCTCGAGCGGCAGCGCGGCACGCTCAACGAGGGTGCGGACGTGGGCGGCACCGATCCAGGCCGCGAGGTCATCGGCCAGGCGGTGGGCCTCCTCGTCCGTGCGCGCCACGACGACGATCGGCTGCGCCGCCGCCAGCTCGGCGCGGCGCGCGGCGAGGTGCCCCGCCCTCGCGGCCGCGGGCACGCGAAGGACGCCCGGATCCGGCAGATGCGGCCGGAGGGCGTCGACGAGCGCGGCAACGCGGCGATCACCGCCGCGTGATGGGGACATCGAGTGCGCATGGTACCCGCGACTCGTCTGGGTAGCTCAGTCGGTCAGCTCGACCCCGTTGAAGACGTTCATCGCCACCTCGATGCCCTCTCCCAGCCACCGCTCGGCGGCATCGGCAGCGACGGCGACCATCTCGGTCGCCAGCTCGCGCTCGCCCGGCTTGAAGGTCGAGAGGACGTGATCAACGGTCTCACCGGCGCGACCGATGCCGACACGCAGGCGGGCGAACTCATCGGTCCCGAGTGCCGCGATGGTGTCGCGCAGCCCGTTGTGGCCGCCGGCCGATCCCGACCGTCGCAGCCGGAGCTTCCCGAGCGGCAGGTCGATGTCGTCCGCGACGACCAGCAGGTCGTCGGCGACCTCGACATCGGTCTGGCGCAGCGCGGTGCGGAGCACGACGCCGGACCGGTTCATGTATTTCAGCGGCTTGACGAGCAGCACCTTGCCGATCGGCTCCGGCCGGTGGACCTCGAGCAGGCCCGCCCCGTCGCGCACCCGCCCCTCGCCGGTCAGTCCCCAGCGATCGGCGAGCAGGTCGACGACCCGGAAGCCGACGTTGTGCCGGGTGAGCCGGTAGCGCTCGCCCGGGTTGCCGAGCCCGCAGATCACCTTCATGGCGCCGATGGTACCGGCCGATGATCCTCAGGCGCGCTCGTAGGCATCCCGGAGCCAGCCGACGAGCTCCTCGTCGAGCTCCTCCGATGCGCTGATCCGAACCCGATGCGTCGCCATCCCGCTCGTCGGGCGCAGGCGCGCCGTCGGCTTGACGCCGGGCAGGTTCACGCACACCTCGAGCTGCCCCGCCGCCGGCCCGACCTGCCCGAACTGCTTCCGACGCCGCAGGCTGACGTACGCCTTCTTCGGAGCGAGCTCGACATCCGACCCGAAGGCGCGCACGCGGTCAATGACCGCGTCGTACAGCGGCCGCAGCGCGGCATACCTGCCCGCGTACTGGGCGTCGATCAGCGCCTCGCCGCTCGGCGGCCCTCCGGTGGCGGCCTCGCGCGCCCGGATCACGATGAGATTCGCGTTGCCGTGACCGATGCCGTGGTCGCGCTTGAGCATCGCGACCGCCTCTCCGTGCTTCTCAAGCCCCGACGCGTGAACGACCGCGATCCACTCGTCCAGGCGCCGCCCCGTGGCGCGCTCCAGGTTGGCGACCTGGGTCGCCACCTGCTCTTCTGCACTGCTCATGGCACTCCTCCAGGTCGTGACATGCTGGATGGTCCCGCCCACACACCGGCGACGATCGGAGCGAAACGGGAATCGACAATACCCGTCGCCGGTTCGCTATGCTCGGCCGATGGAGCCCGAGCGACCCGTGCGCCGACGACACGCGGACGTCGTCGTCATCGGCGGCGGGATCATCGGCTGCGCGGCGGCGGCGATCATGGCCGACCGTGGTGCGGAGGTCATCCTCGTCGAGGGCACGGCGATCGGCGCCGGCGCCTCCGGACGGAACCTGGGCGCCGTGCAGCACCCGTTCGATGCGGTCCTCGCGGAGCTCTACCTCGAGAGCCTGGCCCGGTACCGCGCGCTGGCGGAGGACGCCGACGCCGGCTTCGCGATCGGCGCCTCCCCCGCCGGGCTGCTGCTCCTCAACCGCGACCCCGAAGCCGCGGAGCGCCAGGCTCGGCGCATGGCCGACGCCTTCCCGGAGCTCCTGCCCGAGCTCATCCCGGCCGACGAGGTCCCCGCGCTCGAGCCCTCGCTCGCGCGCGGCCCGACCGCCGTGCGCCTCGCCACCGGCTATCCCATTCCGCCGGCCTCCGCGACCGCCGCCTGGGCGGCGCTCGCGCGTGGGCGCGGGGCGACGATCGTCGTCGGGTCCGCGGCGCAGCCCGACACCCGGGACGGCCGGACCGCGGGCGTCATCCTCGATGACGGGACGACGATCGAGGCCGGCGCCGTCCTCGTGGCGGCGGGGCCGTGGTCGCCGGGGCTCGTCGATCCCTCCGGCGCGTGGCGGCCGATCCGATCGACCTGGGGCGTGACGCTCCAGCTGCGGCTCGACGGCGACGCGCCGCGGCACATCCTGGAGGAAGACGAGGTCGACAGCCTCAACCGGTCCGCCGCCGCGACGGCGCGCGCCGCCGAGGCGCCCGATCCGGACGCCGACCCGCCCTCGCTCTTCAGCCTCGCCAGCGCCGGCGACATCAGCACCCTGGGCTCGACGTTCCTCCCCGAGGAGCCCGATGCGACCCGCATGCAGTCCGTCCTCCTCCGCCGGGGCGCGGACTTCCTGCCGGCCGTCCGCCGCGCCGAGATCGTCGGGCGGCGGATGTGCGCCCGGCCGCAGTCGGTCGACGGCCGCCCGTTCATCGGGCGGGTCGGACCCGGCGACGGGCTGTTCGTGTGCGCCGGGCACGGTCCGTGGGGCATCAGCACCGGACCCGCCTCGGCCGCGATCGTCGCCCGCGCGATCCTCGACGGCAGCCCGCCGCCCCCGGAGCTGGACGCCGGCCGCCCGCTCTGAGCTGCTGGCTGTGCAATGTGCACATCAGCGCGCGTCGATCTGCACCCGGGCCGCCCGCCTGCTCTCCCGGATCGGTCTCTAGGCTTCCTGCACAACCGATCCCACGAGTCGCAGGAGACCTCGATGCCCGAGATCAGTGCCGGAGACACCGCCTGGGTCCTGATGAGCGCCGCCCTCGTCATGCTCATGACTCCCGGGCTCGCCCTGTTCTACGGCGGCCTCGTGCGCCGCAAGAACGTGCTCTCCACGATCATGCACAGCTTTTTCATTCTCGGCCTCGTCAGCGTCACCTGGGTCCTGTGGGGCTACACCCTGGCCTTCGGTCCCGACACCGGGCTCGGCATCATCGGTGGCTTCGAGTGGCTGGCGCTCGAGGGCGTCACCGGCGAGCCGTCGGACGTGTACGCGAGCACCGTCCCCCATCTCGCCTTCATGGCGTTCCAGATGATGTTCGCGATCATCACGCCCGCGCTCATCACCGGCGCCTTCGCCGAGCGGAAGCGCTTCAAGGCCTTCGTCCTCTTCGCGATCGCCTGGTCGACGCTCGTCTACGCGCCGATCGCGCACTGGGTCTGGTCCCCCGATGGCTGGCTCTTCGGCCTCGGCGTCCTCGACTTCGCCGGTGGCACCGTCGTGCACCTCTCGAGCGGCGTGGCGGCGCTCGTCGCGGCGCTCTTCATCGGCCGTCGGACGGGCCTCATCGAGCCGGCGACCGAGCCGCACGACGTGCCGATGACCGTCCTCGGCGCCGGACTGCTCTGGTTCGGCTGGTTCGGCTTCAATGCCGGCTCGGCCCTCGGGGCGAACGGCCTGGCCGCGACCGCCTTCGTGACGACGAACACCGCCGCGGCCATGGCGGCCATCACGTGGGTCACGATCAGCTGGCTGCACCGCGGCACGCCGTCGGTGATCGGGGCCGCGATCGGCGCCGTCGCCGGGCTCGTCGCCATCACGCCGGCCGCCGGGTTCGTGACCCCGGCCGCCGCCATCCTCATCGGCTTCGGCGTCGGGGCCGCCTGCTACGGCGCCTCGCTGCTCAGGCTGCGCTCGCATGTCGACGACGCCCTCGACGTCTTCGCCGTCCACGGCGTCGGCGGTGCCTTCGGGGCGCTCGCCACCGGCGTCTTCGCCACGACGGCCGTGAATGCGGCCGGCGCCAACGGCCTGCTGAACGGCAACCCCGGCCAGCTCATCACGCAGGCGTTCGGCGTGGTGGTCGTGGCCTCGTACTCGGCACTCGCCACCGGCGGGATCCTTTACCTCGTCAACCTCGTCACGCCGATCCGGGTCACCGGCGACGTCGAAGAGACCGGACTCGATCTCGCCCAGCACGGCGAGGTCGCCTACCAGCCATAGAGGAGCAACGACATGGTCATCGCCGCGCTCGTCACGTTCGCCGCCCTGGTTGCGGCATGGATCCTGGCTCCAGATCGGAGCGGGCAGCCAGAGCCCACCGATGATGCGGCTGCGCTTCAGGCCTCCGCCCGGATTGCCTTGGCCGCACTCGACCGCTAGTGACTGCGGGGAACGCGGCCTCCCCTCAGCTCCCGCTCGTCACCGCGTGACCGGCACGATCGAACAGGGAGCCCGGCTGCCAGTCGATGTCACGATGGCGTCGATGCAGCACGCCGAGGACCTGGTGCTCGAGCGCCCGCATCCGCTCCTCCTCCTCCATCTCGGCATGGTCGTGGCCAAGCAGGTGGAGCGTGCCGTGGATGGCGAGCAGGACGAGCTCCTCGGTCACGCCCCAGTTGCCCTCGGCCGACTGGCGCAGGGCCTGATCGAGGTCGAGCACGACGTCGCCGAGCAGGAGCGGGCCGGGCGGCGAGACGCCGTCGTCATCGGTCAGGTGTGAGCCGTCCCCGTTGACCGACCACTCATGCAGGGGAAACGAAAGCACGTCGGTCGGGCCGCGCTCGCCCATGTGGTCGAAGTTCAGGCGCACCAACTCCGCGTCGCCGGCGAGGGTCAGCTCGACCTCGGTCGGGCCCTTGCCGAAGGCGGTGTGGACCGTCTCGCAGATCGCAGACTTGATGAGCGTGAGGGCGTCGGCGGCATCAAGCGGCTCGACCGCCTGCGCGATGCGATCGTGACCGATTCGGTCGTGGTACGTGACCGTGCAGCCCATGAGATGCCCATCCTAGCCGGGACGGTGCCCTCGGCTCAAGAGTGCTCGGTCGCTTCGGCTCCGCGAGTCGCCGCCTGGGGGACGATGTTGTCGGGGTACTTGATGCGCGAGTGGTACATCCCGAGCAGCTGCCCGACGAAGGCGTCCTTGATCTGCGCGATGTTGCGCAGGGTGAGCTCCGCCTCGTCGAGCTGGCCGTCCTCGACGCGTCCGTCGACGATGCGATCGACCATGCCCCGGATGCTCTCCTGGTCCTTCTCGTCGAGGGATCTCACGGAGGCCTCCACGCCGTCGGCTAGCATGATGATCGCGGCCTCGCGGCTCTGCGGCTTCGGCCCGGGGTAGCGGTAGGTGCGCTCGTCGACGAGCTCCTCGCGGCCGCGGGCCTCGCGCAGCGCCTTCGTATAGAAGAACGTCATGACGCTCGTCCCATGGTGCTGCGGGATGAAGCCGATGATCTGCACCGGCAGGCCGTGCTCGTAGCCGAGATCGATCCCATCGCGGATGTGCCCCGAGATGATCCGGGCGCTCGTCTCGGCCGAGAGGTCGTCGTGGATGTTGTGCGCGCCCGCCTGATTCTCGATGAAGGCGAGCGGGTTCCGCATTTTGCCGATGTCGTGGTAATAGGCCGCCACGCGCGCGAGCAGGGGGTCCGCGCCGATCGTCTCGGCCGCGCGCTCCGCGAGGTTGCCGACCATGACGCTGTGGTGGTACGTGCCCGGTGTCTCGAGCAGGAGCCGACGCAGGAGGCGGTTCGACGGGTTCGCCAGCTCGAGCAGCTGGAAGAGGGTCATGATCCCGAACAGGTTGCCGAGGACCGCAAAGCTGCCCGCGGCCAGGACGACCGACAGGAACGCGTTCAGGATGCCCACGCCGCCGAGCTCGAGCATCGCGGCGACGTCGCGCTGGTCGAGCAGGCTGAAGGCGATGACGACGACGACGTTCGTGACCGCCACGGCGACGAAGACGCGGACGAACGCGTTCAGGCGCTCGGCACGGGTGATGGCGAGCAGCGCCGCGAGGCCGCCGGCGAAGACGTAGACGGTCAGCTCGAGGGCGTCCCGGTTCATGATCCCGGCCAGGATGGCGAGCGCCCCGGCCATGACGGCGCCGGTGCCGCCCTGGAGCAGGATGCCGATGAGAAGCACCGTCGCCGTCGTCGGCACGAAGAACGCGAGCAGGGTCCGGTCGGCGGCGATGCGCAGCGCGAGGGCGCTGACGACGAGCGCCAGGACGAACAGGAGCACCGATCGATTGCGGTGCCAGATGGCGGGCTCGAAGCGCCAGAGGTAGGCGACGAGCAGCGAGGCGATCAGGAGCGCCACGAGCGCGTTCCCGAAGACGGTGCCGACCTCGACGAGCGGCTGCGCCAGCCCGAGGGCATCGAGCATCTCGTACTGCTCGACGGTGATCGGCTCACCCTCGTTCACGATGCGCTGCCCGGTCTGGACGGAGATCTCGACCGAGGGGACCTCGGCCCGGGCCTGCGCCACCTGCTGCGCCGTCAGGTCCTCGTCGATCAGCTCGGTGGGTGCCACGAAGGCGGCCGCCAGCTCGCCCGCCAGGGCGCGCTCGTCGCCCTGCAGGTCCGTCGTGACGAGCTCGCGCACCTCGGCCCGCGTCTCGAACAGTTCGTCCTCGCGAATCGGGTCGGCCAGGATCGTCGCGACGGCCTGGCGCGTGGCGGCGGCGATGACCTGCCAGCGCTCGACCGCCAGCTCGCTGACCGCGTTGCGCTCGGAAAACGGGATGGACGGCGCGTCGACCGTGACCCGGTCGGCCACCTCGTCGGCCTCTAGGGAGCCAGCGTCACGAAGATCGAGGATGCGATCGACCCGGCGCGACATCGTGTCGAACGCGAGGAGCTGGTCCTCCTGGTTGTCCGCGGGCGACTTGATCGTCTCGGTGACCGGCGTCAGCCCGTCGGCGGCCGCGTCCCTCGCCTCCTCGGTTCGGCTGATCGAGTCGAAGGTCGCGTCACGCTGCGCGCGGATGTCGCGCGGCGCGATCTGGCCGACCTCGAGATCCTCCTGGCCGAGCGTGATGTTCGCCGAGAGCAGGAAGAAGAGGGCCGTCGCCAGGACGGCGATGACGACGATCGCGCGCCGGATGGCGCCGCCCCCCGGTCCGCCCGACTCCGCAAGCGTGCGCGGAATGAACATGGCCGGCTAGGACCCTGCCAGGAGGCGGCGGACGGTCTCGCTCACCTCGCGACCGTCGGCGCGACCCTTCGTCCGCGGCGCGAGGCTGCCCATGACCCGACCGAGGTCCGCGGGCGTCGAGGCGCCCGTCTCGGCGATGGCGGCACGCGCGAGGGTCTCGATCTCCTCGGCCGAGAGCGGCTCGGGCAGGAACTCGGCGAGGATGGCGGCCTCGGCCTCCTCGGCGCCGGCGCGGTCCTCGCGACCGGCATCGCGGTACATCGCGATGCTCTCGCGGCGCTGCTTGACCTGCCGGCCCAGGACGTCGACGACTTCCTCGTCGGTCAGGTCCCGGCCCCGCGCGATGCGCTCGTTCTGCGACGCGGCCATCGCCATGCGCAGCGTCTGGGTGCGCTGCTCGTCCCGGGCGCGCATGGCGTCGCGCATGGCGGACTCGAGCCGCTGCTGGAGGGTCGCGGAGGTATCTGCCGGCGTCATCGGTCTCGTCATCCCTCCCGTGCGCCGGATGGATTCGGTTGAGGCTGGCGTCTGGCGACTAGGCGCGCGAGGTGACCTTCCGCTTCTTGGCTTCCTTGCGCTTGCGCTTCACGCTGGGCTTCTCGTAGTGCTCGCGGCGTCGCGCCTCGGCCAGGATGCCTGACTGCTGGATCTTCTTGTTGAAACGACGCAGCGCGCTCTCGAACGTCTCGTTCTCGCCCACGCGGACTTCTGCCAAACGTCTCGCCTCCTTCCCGCTCTCGTGATTTCGTGCCGGGTCTGACGGGCTCACCCGCCGGGCACACAAGCCCGCGAAGGGTACCAGCGATGGACGAGGAGGGTCAATCGAGCTCGGCCCGACCTCAGCCCGGTGGCCACCCCATGGACCGGCCACCGAGGAGGTGGAGATGCAGGTGGAAGACGCTCTGCCCCGCCTCGGTACCGACGTTCGAGGTGATGCGGTACGCGGTCAGCCCATCGTCGGCGGCGGCGCGGCGCAGCCCGCCGAAGAGCGCCGCCAGGAGGTCGCCGTCCGCGTCGGTCAGCTCCGCGGCCGATGCGACGTGACGACGCGGTATGGCGAGCACGTGGGTCGGGGCCTGGGGGTTGACGTCGCGGAAGACGAGGACCTGGGCATCCTCGAAGACGACCTCCGCGGGGACCTCGCCCGCCACGATCCTGCAGAAGAGGCAGTCATCGCTCATCGGCGCAGCCTAGGCGAAGTCGCCGGTGCGCGACAAGATGACGGCGGCAGCGGCCGCGGCGACCGTCTGCGAGCGCAGGATCCGCGATCCGAGCCCCGCCACCCGGGCCCCGGCCAGGCTCGCCGCATCCACCTCCGCACGGCTGAAGCCGCCCTCGGGACCGATGATCACCGCAGCCGGCGGCTCGCGCCGCGCCAGCTCGTCGAGCCCGGGGCCGGCATGGCGCTCGTAGAGCAGGACCGATCCGGCGCTCACGGCCTCCGAGAGCGGCGATGGCCCGGCGACGGCCGGGATGACGCCGCGCTCGGACTGCTCGGCCGACTCCCGCGCGATCGCGCGCAGCCGCTCAAGCCGGCGTGGCGAGATCTCGCGCGCGACGCATCGCTCGGTGACGACGAGCCGGAAGGCCGCGACGCCGAGCTCGGTCGCATGCTGGACGACGTCCTCGAGCGCGTCGCCCTTGAGCAGCGCCTGGACCACGGTCAGCCGATGCCGCGGCTCGCTGCCGACGTCCCGCCGCCCTTCGACGACGCAGGCACCGGCCTCGAGCCGGCAGACCGTCTCGGTTCCGTCTCCGGCGAGCAGCACGATCCGGTCGCCGTCCCCGAGCCGCAGGACGCTCCGAACCTGGCGCTCGATCGCCGCCGGGATCGCGAAGCGCTCCCCGGTCATGCCGGCCGGCTCGACGAAGAATCGGTGCAGCGTCATGCGACGTGCACGAGGCGCAGGCTGACCCACTCGTCGTCGTCGCGCCGTTCCGCCACGCCGAGGCCGGCGCTCGCCATGGCATCGACCACCTCGGTCGCCCGCGGCTCGATGATCCCGCTCGCCAGCAGCGAGCCCCCCGGCGCGAGGTGCGCCGCCAAGGGCCGAGACAGGTCGACGAGGACGCTCGCGACGAGGTTGGCGAGCACGAGCTCGTACCGCTCCGCGGGGTGCTCCGGCAGCGTCCCCCCGCGCGCGTCGAGCCGGTCGCCGAGGCCGTTGCGCTCGGCGTTGACGCGCGTCGCCTCGACGGCCACCGGATCCGTGTCGAGCGCAATCGCGTGGCCGGCACCCAAACGGAGGGCGGCGAGCGCCAGCACGCCGGACCCGCACCCGACGTCGAGGACGCGCGGGGGCATCGGTCCGACTCGCTGCAGGAGCTCGAGACAGCCGCGCGTCGTCGGGTGCAGCCCGGTGCCGAAGGCCATTCCCGGGTCGAGCGTGATGGCCACCTCGTCCCCCTCCGGCTCGTGGTCGATCCACGACGGCACGATGAGCACGCGACCGATCCGCTGCGTGACGTAGTGCACCTTCCAGGCGTCGACCCAGTCCGCGTCGTCGACGGTCCGGACGGTCAGGGAGCCAACGGGTCGCAGGCCGAAGGCCTGGAGGTGCCACAGCGCGCGCTCGGTGGCATCGACCGCGCCCGCGGCATCCGGGCCCGCGGCGACGTGGGCGGTCACGACGACGGGCGCGGTGGGGTCCTCGCGCACGGCCAGCTCGTCGTTCGGGTCGCGGATGAGGCGCGTCGGATGGACGGCGGTGCCCCCGCCGATGCGGCCGAGGATCTCGGAGACGGCCTCGACCGCCTCGACGTCGGTCTCGACGCTCAGCTCGAGCCAGCGCATGCCGCGGTCAGCCGAACAGGCCGCGCAGGCGATCGAAGACGGAGGGCCCACCCTTCGGCAGGACGGCGGGCCGGCTCACCTCGTTCAGCTCGCCGAGCAGCTCCCGCTCACGCTTCGACAGCTTCGTCGGCACGACGACGTTGACGACGACGTGCAGATCCCCGCGACCGGCGCCGCGCAGCCGGGGGACACCCAATCCACGCAGGCGGACCTCGTGCCCGGACTGGACGCCGGCCAGGATCTCGACCTCCTCGCTGCCCTCGACCGTCGGCACCGTCATCGTCGCCCCTAGGGCCGCCTGCGGGAAGGTGATCGGCAGCTCGTGGTAGAGCTCGCTGCCGTGACGAACGAGCTGGGGATGCTCGCGGATCCGGACCGCCACGTAGAGGTCGCCGTTCGGTCCGCCGCGCGGGCCGGCCTCGCCCTGTCCCTCGAGCGCGATGCGCTGGCCGTTGTCGATGCCCGACGGAATCGTGACCTGCAGCTTGCGCTCCTCGCGCACGCGCCCGTCGCCCCCGCACGTCGTGCACGGCGTGGCGATGATGCGGCCCTCGCCGCGGCAGCGCGCGCAGGCCACGATGTTCACCATCTGGCCGAGGATCGTCTGCGCCACGCGGCGCTGCTCGCCCGAGCCGTTGCAGTCCGGGCACGTCTCCGGCTCGGTGCCGGGCTCGCCGCCGACGCCGTCGCAGCGATCGCAGGTGACGAGCGTCGGGAAGGCGACCTCCTTCGTCACGCCGAAGACGGCCTCGGCGAACTCGATCGTCAGGTCGTACCGCAGGTCGGCGCCCGCCACGACACGCGAACGTCGCCGGCTCCCCGCCGGCGCACCGCCGAAGAACGCGTCGAAGATGTCGCCGAACGGCCCGAACCCGCCGCCGAAGCCCTCGAATCCGCCGGCCGCCGCCCCGTCGACGCCGGCGTGTCCGAACATGTCGTACGCGCTGCGGCGCTGGCGATCGGAGAGGACCCGGTACGCCTCGTTCAGCTCCTTGAAGCGCTGCTCGGCGCCATCGTCGGTGTCGACGTCGGGGTGATGCCGTTGCGCGAGGCGGCGAAAGGCGCGCTTGATCTCGGCGTCGTCCGCATCGCGGGTGACGCCGAGCACCTCGTAGTAGTCACGCTTGACGGCCATGGCGGGCCGCATCATACCAATTGGCACTCAGGAGGTGCGAGTGCCAAGCCGATCCCGATTTCAGGGGACGGTCGGGATGGCCACGACCCCCAAGGATTCCTGCCACGAGATGTCGGGTTTCCGTCGTAGGATCGGCGCGATGACGAGCCTCTCGATCTCCGGCGATCATGCCCGGCGTTTTCTCGTGCGCCGCCATCTCCTGGCGCCCCCTCGCTCGTTGGCGCCGGAGCCCGAGTCGGTCCTGGCGGTCGTCGAGCGGCTGGGCCTGCTCCAGTTCGACCCGCTCGAGGTGCCCGGCGCGCGGAACCACGACCTCGTGCTGCACGCGCGCGTCGCGGGCTACGAGCGAACCTGGTGCGAGGCATGGCTGTACGGCCCGGACCGGCGCCTGATCGAGCTCTACAACAAGAGCCTGAACATCGTCCCCGTGGCCGAGCTGCCGCACTACCGGGTCAGCTGGTCGCGCAACCGTGACGCGGTCGACAACGGCATCCTCAAGGACCAGGCACCGGTCGCCGAGGCCGTCCTGCGCCGCCTGAAGACCGATGGACCGCTCTCCACGGCCGCCTTCGGGGAGCACAGTCACGCGGTCGACTGGTGGTGGGCGCCGACGCGTGCGAGCCGAGCGGTCATGGAGGCGCTCTTCGTCACCGGGCGCATCGGCATCGCTCGACGCGACGGCAATCGGCGCTACTACGACCTCATCGAGCGCCTCGTCCCAACGAAGCTCCTGAAGCGCAGCGAGCCGGAGGAGGAGGCGATGACGCACCGGCTGCTCAGCCGCTTCCGCGCGACCGGCATGACCGCGCCCGCCGGCACGAGCCAGATCGAGGTCATGTACAGCGCCGGATCGGTCGCCGAGCGCCGACGCCGGACCGCGACGCTCGTCGACGACGGCGTGCTGCTCCCGATCGAGGTCGAGGGCCTGAAGGGCACCCGCTACGTCCTCGCATCCGAGGAGGGCCTGCTGGATGCGACCGCGGATACCGGGTCGTTGCCCCCGCCGGCGGCGAGCTTCCTCGCGCCGCTCGACCCGCTCGTCTGGGATCGCCGCCTGCTGCGCGAGCTGTGGGACTTCGCCTACCTCTGGGAGGTCTACGTCCCGGAGGCGAAGCGCCAGTGGGGCTACTACGTCCTGCCGATCCTGTACGGCGACCGGTTCGTCGGGCGCATCGAGCCGCGACTGGACCGCAAGACGAAGACGCTGAACATCGTCGGCATCTGGTTCGAGCCCACCGTCTCACCGATGGAGGACCCGCGCTTCATTGCCGCCCTCGGCGAGGCGATCGAGGCGTATCGGTCCTTCGTCGGCGCGACGAGGGTCACCTGGCCGCGAACCCGCCCGGGGCGCGACGTCGCCGGAGCCCTGCGGCGTCTCCCCGCCGCCTGACCGGCGGCTCAGCCCTCGAAGTCGACGATGAGCGGGGCGTGGTCGGACGGGATGCCCGGGTAGGTCGAGGGCTTGCGGGCCTCGCGGTCGCGTTCGGCGGCCACGGCGCGAGCGGCGAGCGGCGGCGAGAGGTACACGTGGTCGATGCGCATGCCGAAGTTCTTGTGGAAGTGACCGGCGCGGTAGTCCCACCAGCTGAAGAAGCCGGGCTCCGGGTGGAACCGGCGCACGACGTCGACCATCCCCCACTCCCGCAGCTTCGCCACGGCCGCTCGCTCCCGCGGCGAGACGTGCGTCGCCCCATGCACCGCGTTGACGTCCCAGACGTCGGCGTCGTCGGGAGCCACGTTGTAGTCGCCGCAGATGGCGAGCTCGGTCGCGGGGTCGTTCTCATTCAGCCAGACCGATAGGCGGGCCAGCCACTCGAGCTTCTCGAGGTAGAACTCGGAGTCGACGACGCGGCCGTTCGGAACGTAGATGCTCGCGACACGCAACGGGCCGCAGGTGGCGGCCAGGAAGCGGCCGCCGTCATCGGTCCAGCCGTCGGGCGTCGGGATGCCGGCGACGACGTCGCTGATGCCAATGCGTGACGCGATCGCCACGCCGTTCCAGCGCCCGGGTCCGTGATGGACGAGCTCGTATCCGAGGGCGCTGAAGTCCATGAGCGGCGCCTGCGCGTCGGAGAGCTTCGTCTCCTGCAGGCACAGGACGTCGGGCTCGTGGCGCTCCATCCAGGCCAGCACCCGGTCGAGCCGCGCCTTCAGCGAGTTGACGTTCCAGGTCGCGAGGCGCGTGCTAGACCTCCTTGTACTCGCCCTCGACCGTCTCGCCCTCGCCCTCGCCCTCGTCCTCGGACGCGGGCTCGGCCGTGCCGTCGGCGTCGGCGGCGCCGGCGGCGCCATCGGTCCCGTCGCCGTCGCCAGGGGTGCCCGTGGCCTCGTACGCCTTCGTTCCGATGCGCTGGAGGATCTCCGCCAGCTGACCCTTCGTCGAGTCGACGGCACCGGCGTCGTCGCCCTTCAGCGCCTCCCGGACCGACTCGATCCGCACATGGACCTCAGCCTTGTCCTCGTCCGACAGCTTCTCGTCGAGATCCTTCAGCAGCCGCTCGCCCTGGTAGACGAGGGCATCGGCCTCGTTGCGCGACTCGGTCGCCGCGCGCCGGGCCCGATCCTCCTCGGCGTGCTCAGCGGCATCGCGGACCATCTGGTCGACGTCCTCCTTCGCGAGCATCGAGCTCGCGGTGATCGTGACCTTCTGCTCCTTGTTCGTCGCCTTGTCC
>CAZKFP010000072.1:0-4835 GCA_964552085.1 uncultured Steroidobacteraceae bacterium | reverse complement strand
GGCGGTCTGATCGGGCCGGAACTGGAACGCCGTGTAGAAGTAGGTGAAGAACACGACCAGCAGGAAGTAGAGCGTCCCGTAGAGCGGGATGTTGTTCTGGCCGTTGAGGTTGGTGGCGATGAAGTTCGCCGCGTCGCGGACCCAGCCGATGTCGCTCGTCGTGAAGTACGTGGCGATCTGCGCCGGGAAGAGCAGAATGCTGACCGCGAAGATGATCGGGATCACGCCCGCCATCGTCACCTTCAACGGCAGGTACTGCGTCTGGCCCTGATACATGCGACGGCCGCGCACGCGGCTGGCGTACTGGACCGGGATGCGGCGCTGGCCCTCGTTGATGAAGACGACGCCCGCGATCACCACGATCGCGACGATCACGAACGGGATGAGGCGCTGGAGCGCATCCGGCCCGGAGGCGATCGGTCCCACCTGCTGCGGCACGCTGCCGACGATGCCGGCGAAGATGATGAAGCTGATGCCGTTGCCCAGGCCCTTCTCGCTGATCAGCTCACCGAGCCACATCAGCAGGATCGTGCCGGCGACGAAGCTGAGCAGGAGGCTGAGGGTCTCGATGCTGAACAGTGGGCTCGGCGGGATGACGCCGTTCGCGCTCAGCAGGACGCTGATCCCATAGCCCTGTGCCGCCGCCAGCGGGACGGTGAGCAGGCGCGTGTACTGGTTGAGCTTGTTGCGCCCGTACTCGCCCTCGCGCGACAGCTCCTCGAGCGCGGGGACCACCCCGCGCATGAGCTGCATGATGATGCTGGCGTTGATGTACGGGTTGACGCCGAGGCCGATGATCGAGGCGGCCGCCAGGCCGCCGCCGGAGAAGATGTTCAGGATTCCGAGCAACGGGTTGTCCTCGAACAGACCCGCCAGCGCCTCCGTGTTGACGTTCGGGATGGGAACGTTCGTCAGCGCCCGGAAGATCAGCAGGATCCCGAGCGTGAAGAGGAGCTTGCGCCGGATGTCCGGCGCCCGGAAGGCGGTGAGAACCGTCTCGATCAAGCCTAGGACTCGCTTTCGCTCTCGTTGTCGGATACGTCGGCGGCCGGTTCGTTCGCCGCCTCGTCAGCGGTGGCCGCGGCCTTCGCCTTCTTCGCTGGCGGCGCTGGGGGGGCCGCGTCACCGCCCGCCCTCACCTGCTCCGCGCGAGCGATCCCTGCTCGGCGGCGCTCGGCACGCTTGCCCTCCGGCCGGGCCGGACGCTCGTCGATCGGCGCGTTGTCCGGCCAGCTCAGAAGCTGGACCGTGCTGCCCGCCGCCTCGAGTTTCTCGAGGGCGGCCCTGCTGAACGCGTGGGCGTGAATGGTGATCCCCTTCGGGGCATCACCGACGCCCAGGATCTTGACCGGGAGCCTGGTGTCACGGATCAGGCCGTCGTGCGCGAGCACGTCCGGCGTGACGAGCGTTCCCTTGTCGACGCCACCGAGGCGGCCGAGGTTGAGGGGCGCATAGGCCACGCGGAATCGATTCTTGAAGCCGTGGAGCTTCGGGGTGCGGACGTGAAGGGGTGTCTGCCCACCCTCGAACCAGGCAGGGATGTTCCCGCCCGAGCGGGATTTCTGGCCCTTCGTGCCGCGCCCGGCGGTCTTGCCGCGACCGGAGCCGTGACCGCGGCCGACACGGCGGGATGGCTTGCGCGATCCCGGCGTCGGGTGCAGATCATGGAGTTTCATGTGGCGTCCTCTTCCTTCGACGACGCGCGCGTGGCGGCCGGCTCCTCCACCTCGATGAGGAAGTCGACGCGCCGCAGCATGCCGCGGATGGCGGGAGTGTCGGGGACCTCGACGGTCTGGTGCAGGCGGTGCAGCCCGAGCGCCCGGATCGTCCCGCGGGCCGCCTGCTTGTGCCCGATGGTTGATCGGACCCAGGTCACCTTGATCATCGGGCCGGCCTTCGAGCCGGCACGTTTAGCGGCCACGTCCGCCTCCCGGTCCACTGCCCATCGGCTCGCGTCGCTCGGGAATCTCGTGCGGCGTTCGCGCCAGCTCGGCGCCACGCTTGCCCAGCAGGTCCTCGGCCGTGCGACCGCGAAGCGCGGCGATCTCGTCCGCCGAGCGCAGGACCTTCAGGCACTCGATGGCCGCCTGCACGACGTTGATCGGGTTCGTCGAGCCCTGCACCTTGCTGAGCAGGTCGCGGATTCCCGCCGCTTCGACCACGGCGCGGACCGAGCCGCCGGCGATGACGCCGGTCCCGGCGCTGGCCGGCTTCAGCATGACGCGCGACGCCCCGAAGTGGCGGTGCACCTCGTGCGGGATGGTCGAGCCCACGAGGGGAACCTTGATCAGGTGCTTCTTCGCGTCCTCGACGCCCTTGCGGATCGCCTCGGGCACCTCGCCGGCCTTGCCAATCCCGGCGCCCACGATGCCGTTGCCGTCACCGACCACCACGACCGCGCTGAAGCTGAAGCGCCGTCCGCCCTGGTGGACCTTCGCGACGCGGTTGATCTGGACGACCTTCTCCTCCAGGTTGAGCTTGGACGGATCGATCCGTGCCATGCGCTGACTCCTCTCGCTACAGGTTGAGGCCGCCCTCGCGGGCGCCCTCGGCGAGCGAGCGGACCCGCCCGTGGTACTGGTATCCGCCCCGATCCAGAACGACCGCGGAGACGCCGGCGGCCTTCGCCCGCTCCGCCAGCGCGCGCCCGACCGCACGCGCGGTCTCGACCTTGGTGTCGGCACCGAGATCGGCCTCGCGGCTTGACGCGGCGGCCAGCGTGTGACCGGTGCTGTCGTCGATCACCTGGGCATAGATGTACTTCGCGCTGCGGAAGACCGACAGTCGCGGACGCTCCGGGCTGCCGACGATCCGCAGGCGGATGCGCTGATGGCGCTTGCGACGCAGCGCGTCGCGTGACAGGTTCGTGCTCATCGGTCCCCTCAACCCCCGACCTTGCCGGCCTTGCCGGCCTTGCGGAGGATCTGCTCGCCGGCGTACCGGATCCCCTTGCCCTTGTACGGCTCCGGCTTGCGGCGGCTGCGGATGTAGGCGGCGGTCTGGCCGACCAGCTCCTTGTCCGCGCCGAAGACGCCAAGCCGGGTCGGGGTCTCGACCCGGAACTCGATGCCGGGCGGAGCCTCGACCTCGACCGGGTGCGAGTAGCCGAGCGCCAGCACCAGCTTCGTGCCCTGCAGCTGGGCGCGGTAGCCGACCCCGCTGATCTCGAGGTTCCGGGTGAAGCCGCTCGTGACCCCGGTGATCATGTTGTTGACCAGGGTCCTGGTCAGGCCGTGCAGCGCACGATGGCGCGGCTGATCGCTCGGGCGGACCACGCGCAGCGTCCCGTCCTCGCGCTCGACCTTCATCTCCGGATGCAGCTCGCGCTCGAGCGTGCCGAGCGGGCCCTTGACCCGCAGCCGGCCGCCCTCCTGGGTGACCTCCACTCCATCGGGGAGCGAGATCGGCATTCGTCCGATTCGTGACATCTCAGTCGCTCCCTACCACACGAAACAGAGGACCTCGCCGCCGAGGTTCTGCTTCCGGGCATCGTTGCCGGTCATGATCCCGCGGGAGGTGGAGAGGATGGACAGCCCGAGTCCGCCGAGCACTCGGGGAATCTCGGTCTTGCGCGCATACACGCGCAGGCCGGGCTTGCTGATCCGCTTGAGGCCGGTCACCACGGGAGTGCGGCCCTCGACGTACTTCAGACGTAGCTGGAGCACCTCCTGGACCCCATCGGCTCGCGTCTCGTACGAGTCGATGAAGCCCTCCTCGGCCAGGATCCGCGCGATCTCGCGCTTCACCTTGGACGACGGCAGGCTGAGCTCCTTGTGCCGCGCCGAGCTGGCGTTGCGAATGCGCGTCAGCATGTCGGCGATCGGATCGGTCACGTTCATGTCGGTGTGGTTCGTCTCCTCGGCGGTGGTTCGCTCCCTGCTGGCTCAGGGTGGCGCCTTCCGCTGATGCGGCCACCACATCGGCGGCCTGGCTTGAGCGAGCTGCTACCAGCTCGACTTGGTCACTCCCGGGAGCTGGCCCAGCAGGGCTCGCTCACGGAAGCAGATGCGGCACATCGCGAAGCGGCGCATGTAGCCGCGTGGGCGGCCGCACACCTGGCATCGGTTGTGCTCGCGCACCGCGAAGCGCGATCCACGCTTCGCCTTGGCGATACTCGACTTCTTTGCCACGTCGTGCTCCTTACTGCGCCTGGAACGGCATGCCGAGGAGCTCGAGGAGCTTGCGCCCCTCCTCGTCGGTCTTTGCCGTCGTCACGATGCTGATCTCCAGCCCGCGCAGGCGGTCGATCTTGTCGTAGTCGATCTCGGGGTAGACGAGCTGCTCGCGCAGGCCGAGGCTGAAGTTGCCCCGCCCGTCGAACGAGCGCGTCGGAATGCCCCGGAAGTCGCGGATGCGCGGCAGCGCGAGCGCCATCGTGCGCTCGAGGAAGTCGTACATCCGCTGCCCCCGCAGCGTCACCTTGGCGCCGATCGGCATCCCGGTACGGAGCCTGAACTGCGCGATGCTGCGCTTGGCTCGCGTCACGATCGGCTTCTGGCCGGTGATCGTGGTCAGGTCGCCGACCGCGGCGTCGAGCGCCTTGGCGTTGGCAATCGCCTCTCCCAGGCCGATGTTGACCACGACCTTCTCGAGCCGCGGAATCTGCATCACGTTCTCGTAGCCGAACTCGCGCTGCAGGCTCGGTGCGATCTCCTCGTGATAGCGCTGGCGGAGGCCGCCGTACTCGGGCTTCGTGAAGCCTCCGTTGGACGCCGCCGTTGCCGCACCGTTGCCGCCGTTCCCGGCACTCCCGCCGTTCGTCGACGAGCGTCGGGCGCGCTCCGCCTTCGTCGCCGTTCCGGCGCGAGATGAGCGGGTCGGCTTCTTCTCGTCTG
>CAZKFP010000071.1:0-5436 GCA_964552085.1 uncultured Steroidobacteraceae bacterium | reverse complement strand
TTCCGGGCTGATTGCCGGGCTGGTTCCCCGGCTGGTTGCCCGGCTGGTTCCCGGGCTGGTTCCCGGGCTGATTCCCCGGCTGAGTCCCGGGCTGGTTGCCCGGCTGGTTCCCGGGCTGGTTCCCGGGCTGATTCCCCGGCTGATTCCCGGGCTGGTTGCCCGGTTGATTCCCGGGCTGGTTGCCCGGCTGATTCCCCGGTTGGTTGCTAGGCTGGTTGCCCGGCTGGTCGGTCGGTTCGCCCGAGCGGGCGACCTGGCGGGCTCCATCCTGGAGCGCCGACTGCGCCCGGGCGACGTCGCGCTGGAGCGACCGGTCACGCTGCGCGCCTCGGAGCGCGTCCGCGGCGCGGTCGAGGGCCTCGCCGGCCGCCTGGCGATCGTCTTCGTTCCCGGAGCGAGCGGCGGCGTCGAGCGCGTCCGCCGCCTCGGCCAGCGCCTGGGCGGCCTGCGGCTGCACGGCGGCGCCGGACTGGGCCGCGCGTCGCAGGGCGTCGGCGCGCGCGGCGGCCTCCTCCGGCGTGAGCGCGTCCGCCTGCTCGGCCAGCTCCTCGAGATCGCGGGCAGCCTCTTCCGGATCGCCGTCCGGATTCGCCTCTTCCTCGTCCGTCGTGGCCCGCGACGTCGATCGGGCGAGCTGCGTGAGGCCGGCATCTCGCTCGGCGGCCTGCGGATCGGTCATGCGCGACAGCTCTTCCTGCACGGAGCCGATCCGCGCGAGGGTCGCCTCGCGATCGGCCCCCTGCTCGCGCAGCTCGCGGGCGAGCTCGCGCAGCCGGCGCTCGAGCTCTTCGCGGCGCGGGTCGGGGTTCTCGACGTTCTCCTCGCCCACCTCGTCCGCGACCTCGTCGACGCGCTCTGCGACGCGCTCGGCGGCCGCGCGTGCCGCGCGACGCTGGTCGATGACGTCGTCCTGGGGGTTCGGCCACGCGACGAGGAGGAGCGTCATCGCCAGGCCGATGCCGGCGACGGCAAGCGGGCGGCGGGCGAGCCGCGGCCGGAAGGCGCGCCGCAGGTCGACGGCGTTCAGGCGGGCCCGGGCGTCGGCGAGCTGCCGCGCCTCGAGCGGGTCGTCGGTCTCGTGGCGGGCCAGCTCGAGGGCCGTGCCGAGCCGCTGGCGCAGCTCGAGCTCCTCGTCGGCGCGTCGCGCCGCGTCGACGAGGGTCGGGCGTCGCCTCGCCAGGTCGACGCCCCAGGCGACGAGCGCGACGGCCGCCACGCCGGCGATGACCCAGGAGGTCGCTTCGAGCGGAAACGCGCGCGCGACGAGCTGGACGAGGGCGACGGCGAGGATCGCCGCGGCGCCGATGAGCAGGCCGGACCGCACGGCGCGCCGCAGCCAGAGGCGCCGGCGTAGGCTGCGCAGCCGCGCAACCGCGTCCGCGCCCATCCGGGCGGCGACGGCCTCGGCCACGAGGCGATCGGTCATCGCTCGCCCTCCACGAGCTCCTCGATTTGCGGGGAACCCTCGCTGGCGGGATCCTCGACCCCGTACGGGTCGGCGCCTCGGAGCCGGGCGCTGCGGCGACGGAACGCCCAGCGCATCCCCGGCGGCACGACGAGCCCCATCGAGGCGGCGGTCAGGATCGCCGCTACGACGAGGAAGCTGATCGAGACGCGAGGCCACCAGTAGTCGGAGCCGCCGTCGTCGACGAGGAGGACCCCCGGTGCCGGCGCCGGGTCGACGTCGCGGAAGTCGCCGCAGTCGAACCCGTCACAGCCGCCGACGCCGACCCCGAATTCACCGCCGCCGCCGGCCAGATCCTCGCCGAAGAGCTGGTAGAGCGCCCGGGTGAGGCGCGTCGGCCCGGTCGTCTCGACGCGCGAGACGATGTCGAGCATGCCGACCATCGGGTTCAGGTAGCGCAGCGCTTCCGGCGCCCCGTCTCGAGGTTGCGTCACGAACCCGGAGTCGCTGCGGGTGGCCACCTCGTCCCAGAAGGCGAACGTCATCGCGCTGCCGAGCGTCAGGACGAGTACGGCGCCGTACGTGACGACGGTCGCGGCCTGCGTGCGGCGCGTGAGGGCCGACGCGAAGATGCCGACCGCCCCGAAGCCGATCGCCACCGACAGGAGCAGGAGCTGCTGGCGCACGATGTCGTCGATCGAAGCGCCGCCGTACATGAGCACGATGGCCGTGATCGGGATCGCGGCCACGACCATGAGCACGACGAACGCGAGGGCCGTCAGGAGCTTGCCGATGATGATCGCGCCCGGGCGCATCGGCGTGGTGATCAGGAGGTCGAGCGTCTGCTTCTCGCGCTCCAGGCTGATCTGGCCCGCGGTGAAGGCCGGGGCGATCATCGACACGAGGACGACCTGGAAGATCGAGAGTGCCGAGAAGATCCACTGGCCGATGATGGCCGACGCGTTCGACGACCCGAACCCGAACCCGACCGGCTGGCCGGCGACCGCGCGCGCGGCCGGCCCGACGACGACGTACACGCCGTACGTGATGAGCGCGAGCACCGCGAGGTAGAGGGTCAGGACGATGAACGCGCGCCGGCCGCGCATTCGCGATCGAAGCTCCTTGACCATGATCGTCCAGACCGCCGAGCCGAAGTCGCCGACTGCGGAGCGGCGCCCGGCCCCGTGAGCCCTGCCCGTGACGCTCATGCCGCCTCCTCGGTATCGGACTGCCCGGTGACCCGCAGGAAGATCTCCTCGAGGTCGCTCGTCGCCTGGCTGAAGCCGGTCACCCGGTGACCCGCCTCGATCATCGTCCGCAGCAGCTCCGCCTGCGCCTCCGGCGGCCCGTCGAACGCGATCTCGAGCCGGGGCGGGAGATCGTTGCCGCTGTCCAGGAGCAGGACGTCGCCGACCCGCGAATCGGTTGCGAGCCAGTCGCGCAGTGCGGCTGCCGCCGAGTCGTCCCCGAGCAGCTCGACGCGCAGGAGGGCGGTCGCGCGCAGCGATCGCTCGATCTCGCCGATGGTCCCCGAGCGGAGCACCCGGCCGTGGTCGATGATCGCGACACCGGTGCACATCTCGGCCAGCTCGGGAAGGATGTGGCTACTGACGAGGATCGTCTTGCCCATGGCCCGCAGCTCGCGCAGGATCTCGCGCATCTCGACGCGGGCCCGCGGGTCGAGCCCGGAGGCGGGCTCGTCGAGGATGAGGAGCGCGGGGTCGTGGACGAGCGTGTGGGCCAGGCAGAGGCGCTGGCGCATGCCGCGGGAGAGGCTTTCGACGTAGGCGTCGCGCTTGTCGCCGAGCCCGACGATCTCGAGCAGTTCGCCGATCATCGTCGCCCGGCGGTTGGCGGGCACGTTGTAGCAGCGCGCGAAGAAGTCGAGGTACTCCCACACGCGCAGGTCGTCGTAGACGCCATAGAAGTCCGGCATGTAGCCGATGCGCCGCCGCACCTCGATCGGGTCGGCGCCGACCGGGATGCCGGTCACGTACGCCTCGCCGGAGGTCGGGGTCAGCAGCGTGGCCAGGATCTTCATCGTCGTCGTCTTGCCGGCGCCGTTCGGCCCCACGAGCCCGAAGATCTCGCCCGGGCCGACGAGGAGGTCGACGCCCGCCACGGCGAGCTCGTCGCCGTAGCGCTTCACGAGGCCGCGCGTCTCGACGATCGGGAGGGGGATCACTGGTCGATGACCCCGCTGACCCGTGCGCTGACGAAGATGGATGCCTGGCCGAATTGCCGATCGGCCTCGCCCGTGACACGGACATCGATCCGGCCGCTCGGGCTGAGCGCGGTGGCCGGGTCGTCCACCTCGAACCGGCTCCGCGTTCCCAGGTCGCCGAGCAGCAGCCAGCTCCCGCTCGACGGGTCCCGCACCTCGACCGTGTAGCCGTTCGGCCAGAAGCCGCCGAAGCCGCCGCCGCCCGAGCTCAGCGAGAACGGATCCGGGGCGACGAGGATCTCGAGCTCGTCGGCCGCCAGCCCGCTCGCCTCGAGCGGCAGCGCGACGCTGTACGTCACCGACCCGGTCCCGAGGCTTACGACGCCGGGACCCCCCGAGCTCGCGTCTCCCTCCATTTCGACGACCGCGATCTCCATCATGTGTGGTCCGAGGGTCACGGCACCGACGCCGAGCGGCGGTCGGGCCGCGATCACCTCGACCTCGGTCGCGTAGCGCTGCGGCTCCTGCCCGTCCACGAGGACCGGCAGCGGACCGTCGCCCTCGCGCCAGCCGATGAGGTACGGGCCACGCGCGCCGCTCCCGCCGACGATGCCACCGTCCGACACGATGCCACCGTATCCGACGAGCGCGTCGATCACCTGCCGCCGCAGCTGGATCTGGCGCTGCTCGTCGCTGCCGCTGTTGAACCCGCCGAAGCCGTAGACCTGGTCCGACGCGGACGTGCCGTTGAAGTTCGCGCCCGGAACACCGAACTCGACGCTCTCGCCCGGCTCGATGTCGCCGATCATCTCGCCGCCGGCGGCGCTGACCCAGGCGACGTCGGCGACCGTCGTCTCCCCGAGGTTCGTGACCGTGCCCACCGGCTCCCCGTCGCGTGAGATCCAGCTGACCGAGAGCCCCGGGTCGTGCTCGACGACGCCCATGGCACGCACGCCTTCGAACCCGAAGACGCCGATGGCGAGGTCGCGCAGGCGCGCGGGATCGCCCTGCTCGACGCGGACGGGGCTCGCCACGGTGCCGAAGCCCGATCGGTTCATCGACAGCAGGCGGCCCATGAGCGCATCGGCCTGGACGCTGACGTCGTACGTGGCTCGGTCGGGCGAGTAGATGCCGGCGAGCGTCTCGACGCTCGCCGCGGTGCCGGCCGAGGCGGAGCGGATGACCGTGATCTGGTTCACGATCACGTCACTGCCCTTGAGCGTGCGGCCGATCCCATACGAGCAGCCACTGAACACGAGGACGAGCAGCGGCGCGGTCACCCACGCCAGCTCGCGCCGGTCGACGCGGCGCAGGACGAGGTAGCTGATCGGGCCGATGAGCAGGATGTAGCCGACGATGACGACGAGGAGCAGCTCGGCGGGCGGCACGGCCAGGGACGGCAGCGTCTCGAGGGCACCGCTGTAGGACGTGTCGGTCTCCTCCCGGATCGGGAAGCCGCCGCCCATCCACACGTCGATGATCGCGCCACTCGGGAGCATCCGGCCCCACAGGCGCGGCGATCCTTCCCAGCCGCGGTGCGCGTCGGAGGCCAGGTCGGTGCCGACGAGGACGACGCGCCCGGCGCCGACGGGGCGCATCGAGGCGAGGAGCGTGCCGTCCTCGGCCGTGATCAGGGCGCGCGAGTCCACGCGCAGCGTGCCCGTCGACACGGTCGCCTCCTGCGTCGCCGCCTCCTCGCTGCCCGCCCACGCGGCGAGGGCGGCCTGCGGCACGCCGTCCACGGCCGAGAGGGCCTCGACGGGCAGGAGATCTGTGAATGCCGCGGTGCGGGCCTGCCAGTCCGGCCCGCCGATGACGACGAGCTGACCGCCCTCGTCGACCCAGCGCTCGAGGCTTCGCCGCTGGG
>CAZKFP010000070.1:0-5609 GCA_964552085.1 uncultured Steroidobacteraceae bacterium | reverse complement strand
CCGATGGCGGTGAACAGCTCGACCTCGGTCGAGGCGAGCTCGAGAGTGGCCGGGGCGACCCACAGGCCCTGGGTGTCGGTCTCGCGCACGACCTCGTCGAGGGAGACGCGATCGTCGGAGAGGACGTCGGCCATCGACTGGCGCACGTCGGAGAGCGACACGCCGAGCCCGACGGTGAGGTTCGCCTGCGGATCCATGTCGACGCAGAGCACTCGGTAGCCGCGCTCCGCGAGCGCCCCGCCGAGATTGATGGAGCAGGTCGTCTTCCCGACTCCGCCCTTCTGGTTCGCGATCGAAATTATCTTTGTCAACGCATCACCTTCGTGCAGCTCGGGCGGGAGGTCGAACACGACTTCGTCCGATGATAGGCCGGGCGGCCCGGATTGGTCCATCCGAGTTATCCACAACGTGGAGAAATCGCGATGTCGTTGTGCAAAGACATCCGTCTATACTCGAAGTTGTCCACCGTTTCCCATCGGGCCCGT
This sequence comes from uncultured Steroidobacteraceae bacterium, assembly GCA_964552085.1. Lineage (GTDB taxonomy): Bacteria > Chloroflexota > Limnocylindria > QHBO01 > QHBO01 > JACDBZ01. Next base: position 5,124 of record CAZKFP010000070.1, on the reverse strand, counting down.
AGCTCAATGGTCAGAGCAACCGGCTCATAACCGGACGGTCGCAGGTTCGATTCCTGCCGGGCCCACCACCTCCGGCATCACGAAGGAGTGCGTTGCGTGTCGACCGCCGACAAGTTGGAGCGCCTGGTCACGATGCGCGCCGACGCGCGTCGCGGCGGGGGAGAGAAACGGGTCGAGCAGCAGCACGCTCGCGGGAAGCTATCGGCACGGGAACGCGTCGAGCTGCTCCTCGACGACGACAGCTTCACGGAGATCGACGCGTTCGTCATGCATCGCGCGACGGAGTTCGGGCTTGACGAGGAGCGATACCTCGGCGATGGCGTCGTCACCGGCTTCGGCCGCATCGGCGGCCGGCTCATCTTCGTCTACAGCCAGGACTTCACCGTATTCGGCGGTTCGCTGTCCGAGGCGCATGCCGAGAAGATTTGCAAGGTGATGGACCTCGCCATCGAGAACGGTGCGCCGATCATCGGCCTCTCGGATTCGGGTGGCGCGCGGATCCAGGAGGGCGTCGTCAGCCTGGGTGGCTACGCCGACATCTTCCTGCGCAACACGCTCGCCTCCGGCGTCGTCCCGCAGATCAGCCTCGTCCTCGGACCGTGTGCCGGCGGCGCGGTGTACTCGCCGACGATCACCGACTTCGTCGTCATGGTCGAGGGAACGAGCTACATGTTCGTGACCGGTCCGAACGTCGTGAAGACCGTCACGCACGAGGAGATCGACTTCGAGGGCCTGGGCGGCGCGCGGGTGCACAACGAGGTGAGCGGTGTGGCTCACTTCCTGAGCCAGGGAGAGCCGCAGGCGATCGAGCTGGCTCGCACCCTCATCGGCTATATGCCCCAGAACAACGTCGACCTGCCACCACGTCGCGCGGAGTGGCCGGCCCCGTCGCTCGACGTCGCGACCCTCGACACGATCGTCCCGGACTCTCCGCGGCAGTCGTACGACATGCACTCGGTCATCGACGGCATCGCCGACGCCGGCTCCTTCACCGAGGTGCACGCGCACTTCGCACGCAATATCATCTGCGGCTTTGCGCGGATCGAGGGTCGCAGTGTCGGCATCGTGGCGCAGCAGCCCGAGGTGCTGGCCGGAGTGCTCGACATCGACGCGTCCGACAAGGCCGCACGGTTCGTTCGCACCTGCGATTGCTTCAACATCCCGATCCTGACCCTCGTCGACGTGCCGGGGTTCCTGCCCGGCGTCGACCAGGAGCATCGCGGGATCATCCGTCATGGTGCGAAGCTGCTCTACGCGTATTGCGAGGCGACGGTTCCGAAGGTCACCGTCATCACCCGCAAGGCGTACGGCGGCGCGTACGACGTCATGAGCAGCAAGCATGTCCGCGGCGACATGAACTTCGCGTGGCCGACGGCCGAGATCGCGGTCATGGGCGTCGAGGGAGCGGTCAACATCATCTTCCGCGACCGAATCGCGGAGGCGGATGAGCCGGACGCCGAACGCGCGAAGCTCGTGGCCGAGTACGAGGAACGGTTCGCGAACCCGTACATCGCCGCGGCCCGCGGCTACGTCGATGAGGTGATCCTGCCGTCGGAGACGCGAGCCCGCGTTGCGACGGCGCTCGGGATGCTCGAGAACAAGCGGCAGGCAGTGCCCGCGAAGAAGCACGGCAACATCCCGCTTTGAGCCCGATGGCGTCTTTGCGCACGGACAGTACGGCGCCTCCCTTCGAGCGCCTGCTCGTCGCCAACCGCGGCGAGATCGCCGTCCGCATCATCCGCGCCTGTCGGGAGCTCGGTGTGTCGCCGATCACCGTCCACTCCGACGCGGACGTCGACGCGCTGCACGTCGCGCTCGGCGATCGATCGGAGCGAATCGGGCCGGCACCGGCGGGGGAGTCGTACCTGTCGATCCCGGCGGTCATCGAGGCCGCCGAGCGCTGCGGCGCACAGGCGATCCATCCCGGCTACGGGTTCCTGTCCGAGAACGCCGAGTTTGCCCGCGCCGTCGAGGCGGCCGGGCTTGTCTTTGTCGGGCCGCCGCCAGTCGTGCTCGAGGCGCTCGGCAACAAGCTCGCGGCCCGACGTTCGGCCGCCGATGCGGGGGTGCCGATCGTCCCCGGGACGACGGTCGCGCTCGCCGAGGACGTCAGCGCGGTCGAGGAGATCGGCTTCCCGGTCATGCTCAAGGCCGCGGCCGGCGGGGGTGGTCGCGGGATGCGCCGCGTCGATGCCGCGGACGAGCTGGCCGAGGCCATGGCTGCGGCTCGACGCGAGGCCGAGGCGGCATTCGGCGACGGCACGATCTACGTCGAGCGGATGGTCGCCCCGGCGCGGCACGTCGAGGTCCAGCTGCTCGGGGACCGCCACGGCGGCCTGGCCGTCCTCGGCGAGCGGGACTGCTCAGTCCAGCGCCGGCACCAGAAGCTCGTCGAGGAGTCGCCCTCCCCGGCGGTTGACGAGGCGACCCGCGCAGCCCTCTTCGAGAGCGCCCGGCGCGTCGCCGCGACCGTCGACTTCCACAATGCCGCGACCGTCGAGTTCCTCCTCGACGGCGAGGGCAACCACTACTTCCTCGAGATGAACACGCGGCTGCAGGTCGAGCACGGGGTCACGGAGCTCGTGACCGGGCTCGACCTCGTGGCGTGGCAGATCCGCGTGGCGGCCGGTGAGCCGTTGCCGCCGGACGTCCTCGAGGCGACGACCCGCGGCCATGCGATCGAAGTGCGTCTGTACGCCGAGGACCCGTGGGATGGCTTCCGGCCGAGCGCCGGCCGCATCGGCGCGTGGCGCATGCCCGAGGGACCCGGCACGCGTGTCGACGCCGGGATGACGGCCGATACCGACCTGCGCCCGGAGTACGACCCGCTCCTTGCCAAGCTCCTCGTCCATGCCGCGGACCGGCCGTCGGCGATCGACCGCCTCCGGCGGGCCCTGGACGAGACGCTCATCGGCGGCGTCGTGACCGATGCGGGCTTCCTGCGCTGGCTCGTCGACGACCCCGCCTTCGTGGACGGGGCGTACGACACCTCGCTCATCGCGGAGCGCTGGGCCGGCGGCCCGCCGCTCTCCGATGACGATCGGGCGCTGGCGGCCTTCGTCGCCCTGGAGGCGCGCCGGTCGGGTGTCACCACGGCCGCCCCCACACCCGATGGCACGCCGGCTCCGCCGCCGGGGTCGGCGTGGGGCGAACGCGCCCGCCGCGACGCGCTGCGCCGATGACCGACTACGAGGCCCGCATCGACGACGAGCGGGTCGACCCCGCGGCGCCCTGGCGGATCGAGTGGGTCGACCGGGCGCACGGCGTCGCCCGCGCCTTCGACGGCGAGCGTTCGCGCCTCGTCGTCGTGGAGGGCTCGGGCACGGAGTGGACCGTGACGATCGGCGGGCGGCGGGTACCGGTGACGGTCAGGAGCTGGCGGGAGCGCGTCCTGGCCGAGGCCGAGGTCGGCGCCGGCGCTCAGGCCGGGCCGGTGGAGATCCGGGCCACGCTTCCAGGCCTCGTCGTCGGCATCTCGGTCGTGGCCGGCGACGAGGTGGATGCGGGGGCGTCCCTCCTCACGATCGAGGCGATGAAGATGCAGAACGAGGTGCGAGCGCCGCGCCCGGGCCGGGTGATCGACGTCGCCGTCAGCGCGGGGCAGACCGTGGCGACCGGCGCAGCGCTGCTGCGGCTGGAGTAGGGTGGACCGATGCGTGAGCTCGACGCGCCGGAGGGGCGCCCGCTTCGCTCCACCTCCGGCATCGAGATTGAGCCGGTCTATCGGTCCTCGGACCTCGATGGCCTCGACGAATCCCAGGTCGGAGAGCCCGGCAGCTTCCCGTACACGCGCGGCATCCATCCCCGTGGGTACCGCGATCGGCCGTGGACGATGCGCCAGTACGCCGGGTTCGGCTCGGCCGAGGAGACGAACCGCCGCTTCCGATACCTGCTCGACAGCGGCCAGACCGGCCTGAGCGTCGCCTTCGACCTCCCGACCCAGATCGGATACGACTCGGACGACCCCATGGCCGCCGGCGAGGTCGGCCGCGTCGGGGTCCCGATCGACACGATCGACGACATGGAGATCCTCCTCGACGGCATCGATCCCGGGACCGTCTCCACCTCGATGACGATCAACGCGACGGCGGCGATCCTGCTCGTCCTGTACGAGACGGTGGCCCGCCGGCGTGGCGCCGATCCGCATCGGCTGCGCGGCACGATCCAGAACGACATCCTCAAGGAGTACATCGCCCGCGGGACGTACATCTTCCCGCCCGGGCCGTCGATGCGCCTCGTGACCGACACGTTCGCCTACTGCAGCACCGAGCTGCCGGCCTGGAACACGATCAGCATCAGCGGCTACCACATGCGCGAGGCGGGAGCGACGGCCGTGCAGGAGGTGGCGTTCACGGTGGCGAACGCGATCGCCTACGCCGAGGCGGCACGGGCGGCCGGGCTCGCCTTCGACGACTTCGCCCCGCGCCTCTCCTTCTTCTTCGCCGCCCACAACGATCTCGTCGAGGAGGTCGCGAAGTTCCGCGCCGCTCGTCGGGTGTGGGCCACGGTCGCCCGCGACCGGTTCGGCGCCGAGGAGCCGCGCTCGATGGCGATGCGCTTCCACGTCCAGACCGGCGGCTCGACGCTCACCGCCCAGCAGCCGGACGTCAACGTCGTGCGGACGACGGTCCAGGCGCTCGCGGCCGTGCTCGGGGGAGCGCAGTCGCTCCACACGAACGCCCTCGACGAGGCGCTCGGCCTGCCGACGCCGGACACGGCGCGGCTCGCGCTCCGAACACAACAGGTGTTGTACAACGAGTCGGGTGTCGCCGCCACGGTCGACCCGCTGGCCGGCTCCTACTACCTCGAGCGCCTGACCGATGAGATCGCCGAGCGCGCGTTCGCGGAGCTGCGCCACATCGACGACCTCGGGGGCACGCTCGTGGCGCTCGCCGACGGTTACCAGCCGGATGCAATCGGGGATGCCGCGTACGAGGTCCAGCGCGCGATCGAGGCCGGCGAGCGGATCATCGTCGGGGTCAACGCCTTCACCGACGAGGGTGACGAGCAGCGGCCGGCGCCGCAGGCGATCGACCCGGAGCTCGAGGCGCGCCAGGTCGAGCGGACGCGCGGGGTGCGTGCCCGGAGAGATGAGGCCGTTGCCACGGCCGCCGTGGCCGAGCT
>CAZKFP010000069.1:0-2879 GCA_964552085.1 uncultured Steroidobacteraceae bacterium | reverse complement strand
ACCCGGTGACGAAGCAGCTCATCGACGCCCACCTGGCGCACCGCGGGTCGGTGATCGCCGTCCAGCGCGTCGACCGGCAGGACGTGAGCCGCTACGGCATCCTCGAGACACTGCACGAGGAGGGCCGCCTGGTCGAGGTTCGCAACCTCGTCGAGAAGCCGTCGGTCGACGATGCCCCCAGCGACCTCGCCGTCCTCGGCCGCTACGTCCTGACGCCGAAGATCTTCGACGTCCTGGAGCAGACGACCCGCGGCGCCGGCGGCGAGATCCAGCTGACCGACGCGATCCGCGCCCTCATGCAGGAACAGCCGGTCTTCGGCTACCAGTTCGAGGGCACCCGCCACGACGCGGGGACCCGGCTCGGCTGGCTGAAGGCCAACATGGCGGTCGCGCTCGAGTCGGACGAGGCCGATGAGGTGCGGGCGTACATTCGCGGCCTCGACCTGCGAGACTGACGCCGACGTTCGGCACGCAGTCCGCCACAGGAGGAACGCCGCGTTGGAGATGATCGGCAGGCTGATCAGCGGCCGATACCGACTCATCGGCCCGCTGGGCGACGGCGGAATGGCGACGATCTGGCGCGCCGTCGACGAGCAGCTGGACCGCGAGGTGGCCGTGAAGCTGCTCCGCCCGCAGTTCAGCGCCGATCCCGGCTTCACCGCCCGCTTCAAGCAGGAGGCGCGCAGCGCCGGTGGGCTGACGCACCCGAACATCGTCAGCGTCTACGACTACGGCACCGACGGGGAGGGCGGCGACCAGTACATCGTCATGGAACTCGTCGAGGGGCGGGACCTGTCGGCCATCCTGCGCGACCGCGGCACCCTCTCGACCGATGACGCGGTGCGCGTCGCCATCGCCGTGGCCAGCGCGCTCGAGGCGGCGCACCGCAAGGGCATCGTCCACCGCGACGTGAAGCCCGGCAACATCCTCATCACCGATGCCGGCGACGTGAAGGTCACCGACTTCGGGATCGCTCGCGCGGTGAGCGAGGCCTCCATGACCGTGACCGGCACGACGCTCGGATCGGTCCACTACTTCAGCCCGGAGCAAGCGCGCGGCGACGAGGTGACCGGCGCCTCGGACGTCTACGCGCTGTCGATCGTCCTGTTCGAGATGCTGACCGGTCGCCGGCCGTTCGAGGGCGAGTCCGCCGCCGCGGTGGCCCTCAAGCGCCTCAACGAGGACGCGCCGCGCCCGACCGAGATCGGCCATCCGATCCCGCCGGGCCTGGAGGCGATCCTCATGCGCGGCCTTGCCCGCGAGCCGGCCGACCGCTTCCCCGACGCCGGCGCGTTCGCCGAGGCCCTCCGCGTCTGGCGTCGCAACCCGGACGCCGGCCCGGCCGTCGCGGGGGGCGCGGCCGCAGTGGCGGGGACAGCGACCACGCCACGCGGCGGTGAGCCAACCGTCTACGTGCCGCCCCGCGTCACACGGCCGGCCGACCGGCAGCCGGTGGCGCCGCCACCGCGGCGCGCGGATCCGTACCGACGCGAGCGCGACGAGGGCCAGCCGTGGTGGATCTGGCTGCTGGCCCTGCTCGCCGTGATCCTGCTCGGTGCCATCGGCTTCCTCGCCGTCCAACTGCTGGGCCTCGCGGGGCCGGAGGAGTCTCCGTCGCCGTCGATCGAACTCGTCACCGTGCCCGAGTGCGAGGACGTCGCACTCACCGCGCTGCGGCAGCAGGCCGCGGCCCGCGGCCTCGAGGTCAACCCGCCGGAGGAGGAGCCCAGCGACGAGGTCGAGGAGGGCCGCGTCATCCGCTGCGATCCCGAGTCGGGCGAGGAGGTCGAGGAAGGCTTCGCCATCACGCCGATCGTGTCCTCCGGCGCGGATGCCGTCGAGGTGCCGCGCCTGCGCGGCCAGACCGAGGCCCAGGCCCTGGTGACGCTGGAGCGGGCGGACCTGCAGCTCGGGTCTCGCTCCTTCGAGCCCGACCAGACCGTCCCGGAGGGATCCGTGATCCGGAGCGACCCGGCAGCCGGAGTCGAGGTCTCCCCCGGGACGCAGATCGACCTGGTCATCAGCGAGGGCCCCACGCCGTCGCCGAGCCCGACGCCGACGCCCACACCCACGCCACAGCCGACACCGGTGCCGACACCGGTGCCGACGCTGCCGCAGACCCCCGAGCCGAGCCCCACCGCGACTCCCTGAGGGTCGACCGCGTCCGGCGACCCGAGCGCTCCCGGTGCTACGATGCGGGAGCCTGAATCCCACGCTTGGAGGCATCGTTTCACCGTCATGGCAACCGTCACCCCGGTCACGGTCGACGAGACGACCTTTGAATCGGAGGTCCTGAACGCCGAGAAGCCGGTCCTCGTCGACTTCTGGGCACCGTGGTGCGGCCCCTGCCGCCTCGTCTCGCCGGTCGTCGAGAGCTTCGGCGAGAAGCACGCCGAGAAGATGAGCATCGCCAAGGTCAACACCGACGAGAACCAGCAGCTGGCGATGCGCTACAGCATCTTCAGCATCCCCACCCTCATCGTCTTCGAGAACGGTCGCGAGGCCGCGCGCCTGGTCGGGTACATGCCCCAGGAGGTGATGGAGGAGCGCCTCAGCAAATTCCTGGCCTGAGGCCCTGCCGGCGGGTGCGCCCGCCTGTGCGCTGCAGCCGCTCGGCGCCAGCCGCTACACTCCCCCGCGAGGAGGGCTGCCCGAGCTTCGCATGATCATCAAGACCGAACGTCGCGCCGGCGGTGACCGCCGCCAGGGCGACGACCCGTTCGCCCCGGATCGACGCGGCGGCGACCGCCGCACGATGTGCTGGGAGGTCGAGAACTGCGATCTCACCATCCGGTACCGATGTCCCGCCTTCATCCTGCGCCGTCCATGCTGGGAGCTCTGGGCCGTCGAGGGCATCGGTCCGGCCCGCGCCTGCTGCC
>CAZKFP010000068.1:0-10299 GCA_964552085.1 uncultured Steroidobacteraceae bacterium | reverse complement strand
GGATCGCGCCCGCGGCGGCTCCGGGCAGGGCGCGGATGATGTCGGCTCGCTGATTGTGCGTCAGGTCCGGCGAGAGCTTGACCACCAGCGGGCGGGACGGGGCAGCCTCACGGATCATGGCGAGGAGCTCGAGGAGCCGCTTCGGCTCCTGCAGATCGCGGAGGCCCGGCGTGTTCGGGCTGCTCACGTTGATCGCCAGGTAGTCGGCGGCATCGGCGACGGCACGGGCGGCCGCCGGGTAGTCGTCGAGGTCGCCGTCACGGTTGCGACCGATGTTGACGCCGATCACGAAGCCCGCCGGCAGGTGCGGTCGCGCCTCGGCGATCCGGGCGGCGAGCGCATCGGCTCCGGCGTTGTTGAATCCCATGCGGTTGACCAGGGCCTCGTCGGCGGGCAGACGGAAGAGACGGGGGCGCGGGTTGCCTTCCTGGGGACGTGGGGTGACCGTGCCGAGCTCGACGAACCCGAAGCCGAGTGCCGCCCAGCCGCGGATGGCGAGGCCGTCCTTGTCGAAGCCGGCACCGAGGCCGACCCGGTTGCGGAACCGGAGTCCCATCAGCTCGACCGGGTGCCGTGACGGGTCGCCCGCGCCCGAGGCGAGCGGCGCAAGCGCTCGACCGATGCCCGATGCCAGCAGGCGCAGTGCCGCGTGGTGGACGCGCTCGGGATCGGCGCTGAAGAGGAGGGGGCGGATGGCGCGGTAGGCCGCCAGGCGCCAGCTCGGCATCGGCCCGATCAGTCGTCGCGCGCGCGAGGGAAGGCCATCTCCGCGGGGTAGACCGGCGGGAGGGGCTCGCCCTCGTCGCCGACTGAGGGGCGCTCCGGGTCGGGGGTCATGAACTCGTGCCAGACCTCGGTCCCGGCGGCCGGCGGATCGTCAAGCTCCTTGATGGCGACGATGCCCTCGAAGCGAATCGAGCCGGACTCGCCGTCATCGGTCTCGTAGTCGTCCTCGTAGTCGGGCGCCAGCTCGACCGCCCGCCCGAGTGCGGCCTCCTCGTCCGTGCCGTCGATGAGGACGACGCGGTCCTCGACGAGGGTCACGGTCTCGGCGCCGCTGGCGAGGTACGCGTAGCGCATCTGGACGGCGAACCAGCCGGAGGGCTCGACGACGGCATCGGTCTCGAAGCTCACAGGACGGGCACCTCGGCGTCGCCGACGACGGTCTGGCTCTGCTCGCGCAGGAACTGCTGGACGTAGTACGGGCCGAGGCCGCTCTTGCCCGACGAGCCGGATCCCTTCCAGCCGCCAAAGCTCTGGATCCCCGGCCAGGCGCCGGTCGTCGCCCCCGCGCGGCGGTTCACGTACACGACGCCGGCCTGGATCGTGTCGAGGAAGCGGCGCACCTCCGCCTCGTCGCGGCTGAAGATGCCGGCCGTGAGCCCGTAGGCGGTGTCGTTCGCCTCGCCGAGCGCCTCGTCGAGCGAGTCGACCTCGCCGACGACGAGGAAGGGCACGAACAGCTCGTCGCCGAAGAGCCGATGATCGAGCGGCAGCCCGGTCACGACGGTGGGGGTCGGGAAGAAGCCGCGCGAGTCGTCGACCTCGCCACCGATCTCGATCGTGCCACCCGCGTCCTTCGCGTCGGCGACGGCGGTGCTGAACGTGTCGAGGGCACGCTGGTTGATGACCGGCCCCATCCAGCTCTCGCGCCGCGTCGGGTCGCCGACCGTGATGCCGCGCGCCTTCTCCACGAGCTTTTCGACGAACTCGCGGGCGACCGGCTTCTCGACGTACACGCGCGAGTTTGCGCTGCACTTCTGGCCGTCGAAGCCAAAGGCCGAGCGCATGACGCCCTCGGCCGCCTCGTCGAGGTCCGCGTTCGCCGTCACGATCGCCGGGTTCTTTCCGCCCATCTCGGTGATGATCGGCCGTGGGTAGTCCTTTGTGAAGCTGCGGTAGAGCCGCATGCCGACCTCGTAGCTGCCGGTGAAGACCATGCCGTCGATGCCGGAGTTCTCCTGGAGCTCGGCGCCGACCGTCTCGCCCGGGCCGGTGACGAAGTTCAGGACGCCATCGGGGAGGCCGGCGTCGCGCATCGCCTCGACGAACTTCCAACCGGACAGCGGGGCGTCCGACGAGGGCTTCAGGACGACCGTGTTGCCCGCGATCATTGCGCCGCCGGCCGGGCCGCCGGCGAGGGCCATCGGGAAGTTGAAGGGGCTGATGACGCCGAAGACGCCGTACGGGCGAAGGATGGAGCGCGTCTTCTCGGCCGCCGAGAGCGATCCCATCGGCTTCACGAACCCGTCCGCACTCTCGAACTCGTCGCTGTAGTAGCGCAGCAGGTCGGCCGTCTCCTCCACGTCGCCCAGGGCCTCCAGCCGGTTCTTGCCGACCTCGAGCACCATGAGCGCGGCGTAGTCGAATTGGCGCTCGCTGATCAGGTCGGCGGCGCGGCGCATGATCGCCAGGCGGTCGCGCCACGGCGTGCTGCGCCAGGCCGGGAAGGCCTCGCGGGCCGCGGCGATCGCGTCGCGCACGTCCTGGGCGGTGCCGGTCGGGAAGCGGGCGACGACGATCTCGCGGTCGATCGGCGATCGGTCCTCGAACGTTTCGCTCGAGCCCCGCTCCTCGCCGCCGATGAGCATCGGGTACGTCTCGCCCAGGCTGGTACGAGCCCGCTCGAGGGCGGCGTCGAACGCCGATTGCAGCTCCTCGTTGTCGGCGGACAGGGTCGCGTACGTGATCTTCATGCGCGGCGTGGTGGCCATGCGACGGGCACCTCACTTCGGCGGGCGTCTTGGAGGCTGGAGGGCTCGATTATCGCACCCGTCCCGTGCGACGTCCTCACCGAGCCACGTCCATCCTGCGCGGTCGATGGACAAGCCGAAGGCCAGGCTCCGGGGGGAGAAGAGCCTGACCTTCGGACCCACCGATCATATCGGCGGCGAATCACGACCGCAAGAAGAATTTGCGCACCGAAACCACGGAATCCGTGGCGTATCGGCACGGATCGCTTGCTTGTGACGCCTCAAGCGCGCTCAGGCACCTCGCGGTGGTAGAGCCCCAGGTTGAGCCGCAGGAAGGGCCGATGCGGACCCATGAGATACGCCCGCCCGCGGTCGCCGTAGAGGCGCGGCAGGAGCTCGAGGGCCAGCTCGGGATCGGCCAGGTCGACGCGGGCGTGGACGACCTTGATCTTGAATCCGTTGCGCAGCCACCAGCCCGTGCGGCGATGCGTTGCCTCCATGACCTGCGCCACGACCTCCGGCTCGAGCAGTGAGGCGACGTCGTCGCGGCCGTAGTAACCGACGACGATGAGGCGGCCACCGGGGCGGATGACGCGCATCGCCTCGGCGATCGCGGGCAGGGCGCCGTCGTCCGGTGCGATCCCACCGGTGAGGACGATGTCGACGGCACCATCCCGCAGGGGCAGGCGCGTCGGCTCGCCCTCGACGATGCGGATGTTCGGCTGGTGCATCGCCGTCGTCCGTCGGCGTGCCTCGGCGAGGAGTTCCGGGTCGGACTCGACGCCGTAGGTCCGCCCGGTCCGTCGAGCGAGCAGCATCGGATAGTGGCCGAGCCCGGTGCCGATGTCGGCGATGCGCTTCCCGCTCAGCGGCACGACGCGCTCGAGGGCACGGAGGATCTTGCGCTCGGGATCGATCGCTTCGGTCAGGCGCGCGTGCAGCGCGGGATCGGCATCGGTCCAGGCGGGAAGGATGGCCGGCATCAGGGCACCTCGACGCGAAGCTCCGCAGGCTCGCCGCCGGCGAGCATGAGTAGGTCGTTGCTCGAGAGCACCTGGAGGTCGAAGGAGACCGGCCCGGGCACCCGGCGCTGGGCGTGGAGCCGGATCTCGAGCGTATCGCCGGCGAGGAGCGGGCCGTAGCCGAGCGAGATCGTACCGTCCGGCTCGCCGTGCTCGCCGGGACCGATGACCCACTTCGTCCAGTCCTGGACGAGCGGCTGGCCCTCGGCCAGGCGGTTCGGGGAGGGGACGAAGGGCGCGAGGAACAGGATCTCGTTCAGCTCGGTCGGCCAGCGCAGGACGAGCTCGTCGATCCGCTCGTCCGCCGCGCTCGTCACGCTGACGATGACGTCGCCCGCCTCGGCGCCGACGTTCGGCCGGACGGTGACGGAAACGATCCGCGAATCGGTCGTCTCCGGCAGGTCCAGGGAGAGTGGCGGCTCGGGCGTCGCGCTCGCTGAGGGGATCGCGCTCGCGGCCGCTGTGGCGGTGGGGGCCGGCGCCACGGTCGGCGTGGCCGTCGCGCTCGGGCTGGGCACCTGCGGCTGGCTGCAGGCTGCGAGAACGAGGAGGATGGTGATGAGCGCGGCGGGCCTCATGCGCCGCTCGCCGCAAGCTCGACGAGGCGGTGACGGATCGCGTACGCGGCTGCCTGCGCGCGGCTCTCGAGCTCCAGCTTGGAGAGGATGCTCGAGACGTAGTTGCGCACGGTCTTCTCGGCCAGCCCCATCCGCGCGGCGATCTCGCGGTTCGATGCGCCGTCGGCCAGGTGCGCGAGGACGCGACGCTCCTGCTCGGTGAGCTCGACGAAGGCACCCGCCTCCTCCTGCCGGTTCGCGCTGCGGATCCGGTCCAGCACGCGGCGCGTGACCGCCGGGTCCAGGAGCGAGCCGCCGCCGGCGACGGTGCGCACGGCCCCGACGAGCTCGGACGACCCGACCCGCTTGAGGACGTAGCCCGACGCTCCCGCGTCGATGGCATCGAAGAGCGCGTCCGAGTCGGCGTGGCTCGTCAGCATGACGACCGGCGTCCCGGGAAGCTCCGCGGTGATCGTTCGGCAGGCCTCGATCCCGGAGCCGTTCGGCATCCGAATGTCCATGACGACGACGTCGGGCCGGTGCTGGCGAGCCTGGAGCACCGCCTCGTCGCCGGATCCCGCTCGCGCCACGACGCTGAAGCCCTCCTGCGCGTCGAGCAGGGCAGCGAGACCGATGCGGACGACCTCGTGGTCGTCGGCGATCAGGATGCGGATCGGCTCCGGGTTGTCGGTCATGGCATCGGCATGGTACGCACGCCACGCGATCGGTGCGCGCTCGAGGGAGGTCACGGTGAGCGGCGCGTCGTGGCGACGGGCATCGTGAGCGACAGCCGCGTCCCGGACCCGGGCGCGCTCTCGATGACGAGCCTCGCGTCGAGCAGCTCGGCGCGACGACGGATGTTGTCCAGGCCCTGGGCCTGCCCGCGCCGCCCGCCGTCGGGCACCGCCGCCGGGTCGAAGCCGGCGCCGTCATCGGTGATCTCGAGCGTGAATCGGCGCAGCGTGCAGGCCATCTGGACCGAGACCTGCGTCGCGTGCGCGTGGCGCAGGATGTTGCTGAACGCCTCGGTCACGATGTGGTGCAGCTGCTCGGCCTGGTCGGGCCGAAGCCGCGGGCGGAAGCGGCCGGTCGAGCCGATCTCGAGCCTCACGAGCGTGTGGGCCTGGAGCTCGTCGGCGACGGCGAGGACGATCGCTTCGGCATCCTCGCTCTCGAGCTTACCGGAGCGGAGGTCGAAGATCGTGCTGCGGATGTCGCCGGTGATCCGGTTCAGCTCGCCCATGACGGTACCGATGCGCTCGCGCGTCGCCGACTGCTCCGCGCTCACCTCGGCCGAGGCCTGCTCGAGGTGGAGCCCTGCGGCGTAGATCGACTGGATGATCCCGTCGTGCAGGTCGCGGCCGATCCGCTCGCGCTCGCGGAGCAGCAGCTCGCGGCGGCGGGCATCGGCGAGGGCGCGATCAGTCTCCTGCTCGAACAGCTCGAGGCTGCGGATGACCGCCAGCGCGATCGCGAGTCCGGTGATCGAGCGGAAGACCTCGATCGGCACGCCCAGGGTGTCGAGCACGGTTCGTCCGTTCAGGACCCACGCGGGCGGGAACGGCGCCGGCTGCGGCACCAGGCCGGCGAGGATGGCGTAGACGACGAAGGCCACCGAGCCGGCGCCGAGCGCGGTGGCCACGCCACGCCCGGCCATCGGCGCCAGGAGGCGGGTCGTGCGGCGCAGCCCGATGGCGACGAGGATCGAGGCGGGGAGGGCGAGCATCGCGCGCGCGACGACGTCGCCGACCGCCAGCGGCGATCCGACCCCCGCCAGTGCCGGGCCGATCTCGTCGGACGGCAGCCACGGCCCGGGATCCGGCACGAAGCCCGCGGCGACGGTCGTCGAGAGCGCGGCGGTCGCCACGCCCCAGAGGGCGACGGCCACGGCGGGGACGAGCCGCATCCAAGGCTGCCCGCCGATCCGCGCCGGCGGGTGCGCCGAATCGCGCGTGCTGAGGTGCAGCTCGACGCCGAACTGGAAGAGGAGCGCGAAGCTGATCGGCTTCATCATGAGCTGTAGGACGAGGAGTGCTTCGATGACCGGCTGCGGCAGGAATCCGGCCTGGATCGGGATGAAGAGGTAGCCCCACTCCATCAGCCCGTGGAGGAGCCCGAACCCGGCCAGCCACCCGAGCGGTCGCGCGAGCGGCAGCTTCGAGCGCTGCCGGCTCTGCAGGGCGACGGCGAGGCCCATGACGAAGAAGACCTGCCCGTAGACCGAGAGCACGATGATCCGGTTCGTCTCGAACAGCTCTGCCAGCCAGCCCATGCACCGGATGATCGCACGCGGTCAGCCGCCGCCCGGGTCGTGCCGTCGGCCCTACTCCTCCGCGATGAGGTTCGCGACGAGGGCCGTCCAGCCGGCCTGGGCATCGGCGCCGAGGCCCTCGCCGGTCTCGGCGTCGAAGTACTCGTGGAAGCGGCCGGTCGCTTCCCAATCCGTCTCGACGAGCTCGATGAGACGCTCGCGCAGGTCCGCGGCGAAGGCCGGGTCGCGCGACTCGAGGGCCTCGACGAGCAGGTAGTTGATCGGCAGCCAGATCGGCCCGCGCCAGGAGGAGTTCGCGCCGCGCTGCTCGGCATAGCCGGGCCGGTAGAGGACGCTGTCGGCCGACGTGCTGCGGATGCCGTGCGGCGAGAGGAACCGGCCCTCGTCGCGGAGCGCGTCGAGCATCCGCTCCGCTCGCTCGCTCGGCACGATCCCGGCGATGAGCGGCAGGAGCCCGGAGTACGACTTCGTCCGGATCGGCGAGACGCCGTCCTCGCTGCGGTCGAAGTAGAAGCCGAGCTCCTCGTCCCACAGCGTCTCGTTGACCGCGGCGGCGATGACGTCGATCTCGCGCCGGTACGCCTCGGCGGCATCGGTCTCGCCGAGCTGGTCCGCGATCCGCTCCAGGTAGCGGGCATTGAACGCCATCCAGGCCGAAGCGTCCGCCTGGACCTGGCCCTCGGCGCGCGGCAGGTTGTCCATGCCCAGGAAGCCGCCGGTGTAGAGCCCGGGGGCGACCTGGAGCTCGTCGCGCCAGAACTCGTGGTTCGCCACGAGCCCGGGGTAGACCGCCTCGAGGAACCCGTCGCCGGCACCGGCCTCCCACACGCGCCACGTTGCCCAGCCGAAGACCGGAGGGCACTCGTCGTCCATGACGAACTCGGCGCACGGGATGTGGCCGTCGGGCTGCTGCCATCGCTCTGAGAGGATGAAGGTGAGCTGGTCGGCGCCGAGTTGCGGGTCGATGAGCGTGGCGGTCACCGCGTGGAAGGCGGAGTCCCAGGTCGCCAGCCAGGGGAACTCCCACTTGTCGGGCATGATGAGGACGTCGTCGGCGTCGACGCGGCCCTCCCACTCGGGGATCCAGCTCGATCGGCCGTCCCAGCGGTAGAGGCTCTGGCTCCAGAGCAGGCTCATGAGCGCCTGGCGGTAGACCGACTCGTGCTCAGCGGCGACCTCGCCGTCGAAGACGCCCTCGGTCTCGTCGCGCCGCGCGTCGACGATCAGGGCGGCCGCCGGGAGCAGTTCCCGGGCGCGGGCCTCCGCGTCGGCCGCGGTGTCAGCCTCCGCCCAGGCGAAGCGCACCTCCGCCACGTCCTCCGGCCCCAGGATGAGCCGATGCGCCAGGGCGCCGATGTGTCCCGGACCGTCGCCGGAGAGGCCGTCCTCGCGCAGGTTCTCGTCGATGGCGCGCTTCTCGTCGCTCACCTGCATCCCGGAGAGCTCGGCGCCGACGATCGCCACCGACGAGTCCGGGCCGTGCAGAAGCAGGCCGTCGCGGATCGCCTCGACGCGCAGCCCAGGGTCGTGGAACCAGCCCTTCAGGACGACGTGCAGCGGCAGCTCGGTCTCACCGGAGTCATCGGCCCCGACCGCCTCGGCGGTCTCGCGCTCAGCGGTCGCCAGCAGCACGCCACTACGCGAGTCGACGCGCGCCTGCGTGAAGCGAACGCGGAACTGCGGAGCGGTGTTCGGGTAGACGAGGGTCGCCTCCGCGAACGAGGTCGTCGGCGTGTTCGCGCCGAACGTTCGGCGGTCGACGATGTCCTCGCCGTGCTCCCCGGTCGGGTTGCCCCAGCCGAAGAGGCGCTCGGCCACGCGTACCTGCTCCTCGTCCCACACCGCCCAGCCGAGGTGGAAGACGCCGTCACGGTCGACGAGCCCGGCGATGCCGTCCTCGCCGTGCGTGTACGGGATCCGCACCGCCTCGAGGTAGTCCATTCCCCACGGGTTCGCGCCCTCCGCCTCGCGCGGCGTGCCCCACTCGCGCTCGGACAGGTACGTGCCCCAGCGGTCGTCGAGCTCGTCCCAGGCGACGAGCTCGGGCGTTCGAGCCTGGCCGATGAGAAGGACGGCCGCCACGAGGAGGACGACGACGGACGCCGCCACGGCGGCGAGAAGGAGACGCGGACGGGCCCTCACGGGCGCCGCTCAGGAGTGGGCGAGCGCCTCCCAGATGCCGGCCAGGCTCGTCGGATCGGCGTCGCGGCCGTAGGCGAGCTCGGGGATCGGGTCGCCCTCGTTACGAAATGCCGAGCCGATCCGCCGCCCGGACTCGTCGAGCTCGATGACCTCGAGGGTCTCGATCTCCATCTCGTCGAGATCGATCGCCATGCCGACACGCTACACCCTCACGGACAGTTGTCGATGTCTCGCCACTTCTCGATTTCGTCGGCCTGGGCGAGCGTGCCGTCCGAGCCGTGCTGCACGGTGAGCTCGCGGTTCGGGATCTCGCCACAGCCGCCGTCCTTCTCGACCGCGTCCCAGCTGCCGCGCGCGTACTTGTACTGGAGCGGCGTCGCCTCGGCGAACGTGATCGTGATCTCGAAGGTCGTGGCGTCGACGCGCTCCATCGGCGTGGCGCCCGGGTCCCAGCCCTGGAAGTCGCCGGCGATGTGCACGACCTCGTCGCTCGGCGTGTTCGCCGGCACGCTGACGGTGAACGTCACGGCCACGTCGCGCGCCGTGGCACCGACCTCGATCTCTGTCGACGCGGAGGAGCGGTTGTAGCTCGTGTCCTGCGCCCGGACGGCGTAGCGGTACGTTTGCCCCGCGCCGACCGACTCGTCGGTGTAGCCCGTCTCGCTCGCGACGCCGATGCGCTCCAGCTCACCGTCCAGCGGGCCGCGCAGGATCTCGTAGCGGTGCAGGTCGTCGTCGTCGACCGCGTCCCAGGCGATCGTGACCGCCGTCTCGGCGACCGAGGTCGCGACGAGCCCGTCGGGCGCGGCCGGGGGAACGGTGTCGGCCGCGGGCGTGGCCACGAGCGCCCGTGGCTCGCTGCCGCCGTCGACGCCGACGGGTCGCCAGGTCGTGCCGCCGTCGGTCGAGATGCGCGCCGCGACGGCGTAGCTGCCCGCCTCCTCGGGGCGGACGGACCCGGTCCAGCGGTCCGCCCCATCCACCTCGCCGGCGTGGGCCATCGGGCTCCAGCTCCAGTCCCCGGCGTCGATCTCGGAGCCCGCCGGCCCGAAGCCGGCCTCCATGCGCACGCCGACCGTCGGCCCGTCGAGCTCGCTGTAGCCGTCGACCCGCACGGTCGCGGTGATCTCGACGCCGGGATCGACCGCCGAGAGCGGTTGCTCGAGCGCGTCCGACCCGGTCAGCCGCGCGTCGGCGACCGTGACCTGCGGCAGCGCGGTCGCTTCGGGCGAGCGCGGACCCTCGTTGCCGGCGGCGTCGACGGCGGTGATGACGTAGTGGGCCAGCGTGCCGTTGCGCGCGCCGCGATCGGTGAAGGTCGCGGCCCCGCCCGACACCGAGCCGGCGAGGGTGTAGCCGCCGCCCGAGAGGACGGAGCGCCAGACGTGGTAGCCCTCCGCGTCCGCGATGGCCGGCCACGAGAGCTCGACCGTGCCGGTGCCGGCCTCGGCGTCGAGCGCCCCCGGTGCCGCCGGCGGCGCGAGGTCGACGCCCGGATCGGTCACGAGGAGCGCGGCGCCGTAGGCGGGCAGGTCGACGACGAAGCGGTCGGTCTCGACCCGCACCGACGCCCCGCCGAGCTGGTCGGTCAGGGGCGTGCCGGCCGGCAGCCA
>CAZKFP010000067.1:0-2781 GCA_964552085.1 uncultured Steroidobacteraceae bacterium | reverse complement strand
GAGGAGGATCTTGCGCGGGTTGCCGAGCAGGTCCTCGAGCTCGCTGATGAGCTGGATGATCGCCTTGTACTCGTCCTCGATCTTCTTGCGCTCGAGCGCGGCGAGGCGCCGCAGCTGCATCTCGAGGATCGCGTTCGCCTGTACGTCGGTCAGGCCGAAGCGCTTGATGAGCGCCTTGCGGGCCGCGTCGACGTCGGCCGCCGCGCGAATCGTCGCGATGACCTCGTCGAGGTTGTCGAGGGCAATCTTCAGGCCCTCGAGGATGTGGGCGCGCTCCTGCGCCCGCGCCAGGTCGAATTCGGTGCGCCGCCGAACGACGTCGCGACGGTACGTGATGTAGTGCTCGAGCATGCGCTTCAGGCCGAGCGTCTGCGGCTGGCCGTCGACGAGCGCCAAAATGTTCGCGCTGAAGCTCGTCTGGAGGGCGGTGTGCTTGAAGAGCTGCTGCATGACCGTGTGCGGCGACCCGTCGCGCTTGACCTCGACGACGATCCGCATCCCGTCCCTGTCGCTTTCGTCGCGAATGTCGCCTACGTCGGTGATCTTCTTCGTCCCGACGAGATCGGCCATCTTCTCGATGAGCGTCGACTTGTTGACCTGGTACGGCAGCTCGGTGACAACGACCCCCATGCGGCCGGGGCGCACCTCCTCGAACGCGACCTGGCCGCGGATGATGACCCGGCCGCGACCCGTGGCGTACATGTGACGGATCGAGTCGATGCGCTCCTTCTCGCCGGTGATGCTGTTGCGCACATCCTCGAAGCGGAAGATCGTGCCGCCGGTCGGGAAGTCGGGACCGGTGACGATCTCGCACAGGTCGTCGACGGTGAGATCCGGGTTGTCGATGAGCGCGCCGATCGCCGTGCACACCTCGACGAGGTTGTGCGGCGGGATGTTCGTCGCCATGCCGACGGCGATCCCCGACGACCCGTTGACGAGGAGGTTCGGCAGCTTTGACGGCAGGACGACCGGCTGGCGGAGGCGGCCGTCGTAGTTGTCGACGAAGTCGACCGTCTCCTTCTCGATGTCGGCGAGCATCTCGTCGGTGATCGAGGCCATCCGTGCCTCTGTGTAGCGCATGGCGGCCGGCGGGTCGCCGTCGACCGAGCCGAAGTTTCCCTGGCCGTCGACGAGTGGGTACCGCAGGCTGAAGTCCTGCGCCATGCGCACGAGCGTCTCGTACAGGGCCAGGTCGCCGTGCGGGTGGTACTTGGCCATCGCCTCGCCGACGACGCCAGCGCACTTGCGGTAGGCCGCCGTGGAGCGCAGCCCCATCTCGTGCATCGTGTAGAGGATTCGCCGATGCACCGGCTTCAGGCCGTCGCGCACGTCGGGCAGCGCGCGCGCGACGATGACGCTCATCGCGTAATCGATGTACGCGGTGCGCATCTCGTCCTCGATCGCGACCGGCCGGACGTTGCCGATCCTGTCCATCTCCATCGGTCTAGCGGTCCCTCGTCGCGGATGTCGCGTTTGTCGCGTATGTCGTCATCATTCGCCGCCGGTGCCCGGTTCGACGCCGTAGCGAGCCTTCAGATCGGCCTTCTCGCTCGGGCTCGCGCCGAGGTAGCGACCGCGCCCCTCGGCGATGAGCCGGCCGTCGGGGCCGCGCACCTCGCCATGAACCTCGTAGATGCGTCGCCGCCGCTCGGTGACGCGACCGGTGGCGACGAGCGCCTCGCCGGGCGTCGCCGGCGACCGGTAGCGAACGGTCATCTCGGCCGTCACCGCCCACGAGTCGTAGCTCGACGGGGCCCACGCCATGACCTCGTCGAGCAGCGTCGCGACGATCCCGCCGTGCACCCTGTCGCTCCAGCCGACAAAGTCGTGCCCGGGGGTCCACGTCGCGCTGGCGGTGCCCTCGCCGAGCTCGATGTGCAGGCGCATGCCGATCGGGTTGTCGCGCCCGCAGGCGAAGCAGTTGTGATCGGCGAAGGCGTAGCGGCGACCGTCCTCGGCGACGACCGCCTCGCTGTTCCCGATGCTCGCAGGTGGCTGTTCCATGATTACCAGGGGTTGTCCCCCTCCTCGGCGTCGTACTGGTCGGATCCCCACTCGTCGTCATCCGAGCGGCGCAGGCACTGGTCGGCGATGGCCAGCGCGAACGCGTGGCTCACCGCGTACGAGTCGCGCAGCATGTTCACCGCCTCGCGGCGGTCGCCCACGCCGTTTGCCTCGAGCAGCTCGCACCACTCGTCCAGGCTGCGCCCCGTCTTGTTCGCGACCTGCCGGATGTCGGCCGCGTGTCGTGATGGCATCGGTCTGATTGCCTCTTTCGTGTCGGTTGTCAACTCAGATGTCGAGGTTGCGGACCTTGCGGGCCTCGCCGCGGATGAAGTCCCGCCGCGGCTCGACCTTCTCGCCCATGAGCGTGCTGAAGATGTCGTCCGCCTCCGAGGCGTCGCCCACGTCGACGCGCAGCAGGGTGCGGGTGTCGGGGTTCATCGTCGTCTCCCACAGCTGGTCGGCGTTCATCTCGCCGAGCCCTTTGAAGCGCTGGACGCTGATGTTCTTCGTCTTGCCCTCGCGAGACAGCTCCTTGACCG
The DNA here is from genome assembly GCA_964552085.1 of uncultured Steroidobacteraceae bacterium. Lineage (GTDB taxonomy): Bacteria > Chloroflexota > Limnocylindria > QHBO01 > QHBO01 > JACDBZ01. Next base: position 235 of record CAZKFP010000067.1, on the reverse strand, counting down.
CGATGTCCCGCTCCTTCTCGCTCGTCGCGTAGCGCGTCACCTTGCCGGTGCTGACTCGGTAGAGCGGGGGCTGGCAGATGTACAGGTAGCCGTTCGCGATGATCTCGGGCATGTGGCGGTAGAAGAACGTGAGCAGCAGCGTGCTGATGTGCGCGCCGTCGACATCGGCGTCGCTGAGGAGGCAGATCCGGTGATAGCGGAGCTTGCTGATGTCGAACGTCTCGCCGATGCCGGC
>CAZKFP010000066.1:0-4701 GCA_964552085.1 uncultured Steroidobacteraceae bacterium | reverse complement strand
TGGAGGACGGGGTAGGCGGCGTCGCGCAGGTCGGCCGCGGACGGCACAGCCGGCGTCCGGGTGTGCGAGTGGAAGATGGCGATGAGCTCGTCGCCGGCCGACTCGATCGCGAAGACGATACGCACGAGGTCCTCCGGATGCACGTCGTAGCGCAGCGGGCTGTCGTGGGCGTTGCGCGCGGAGTGATACGAGGTCGCCCGGCCCGTGGCCGTGTCGCCCGCCAGCAGGCCGCAGGCCTCGTTCGGCAGGACGGCGCGGGCGTGAGCGAGAAGCTCGCCGGCGACGTGGTCGGGAATCGAGAGGCCAACCATGGCGAGGGGGGCCACGGCGTCGGCCGTCACGCGTGTACCGCGGCGACCTCGGCACCGCAGGCGGGGCATGCCGGGTCACGCGGGACGGTGATCTCCTCGAACGTCGAGCGCAGCGCGTCGAAGGCCAGCAGCCGGCCGGCGAGCGGCTTGCCGATCCCGAGCAGGAGCTTGAGCACCTCGTTGGCCTGGAGCGTCCCGATGATGCCCGGAAGCACTCCGAGCACCCCGGCGACGTCGCAGTCGGGCGCGAGCTCGGCCGGTGGCGGCACGGGGTGCATGCAGCGGTAGCAGGGTCCCTCGTACGGGATGAAGGTCGTCACCAACCCGTCCCAGCGGTGGACGGACCCGTGGACGACCGGGCGACGCATCCGGACGGCGGCGTCGTTCAGGACGTAGCGCGTCTCGAGGTTGTCGGTGCCGTCCACGATGACGTCGTGGTCGCCGATCAAACGCTCGACGTTGCCCGCGGTCAAACGCTCGTCGTGGGTCACGACGCGCGTCTCGGGATTCAGGCCACGCAGCGTCATCTGGGCCGAGTCGACCTTGCGCATGCCGATCCGATCCGTCGCGTGCAGGAGCTGGCGCTGCAGGTTCGAGTCGTCGACGGCATCGTCGTCGACGATGCCGAGCGTTCCGATCCCCGCGGCCGCCAGGTAGAGCGCCGCCGGCGAGCCGAGCCCGCCGGCACCGATGAGGAGCACCTTCGCGTCGAGGAGCCGGCGCTGGCCGTCGAGACCGATCTCGGGCAGCCGGATGTGGCGGGCGTACCGCCGCTGCTGGTCCGCGCTCAGCGACCGCTCCGGCTCCTCCCACGGACCGCCACGCGCCTTCCAGCCGCCGACGTCCGCCTTCATGTTCACGACGTCGGTGTACCCCTGCTCGACGAGCCAGGCTGCGGCGCGTGCCGACCGCGCCCCGGACCTGCAGTGCAGCAGCAGGGGCGAGCTTCGATCCGGCGCGACCTCGGCGATCCGTTGCGGCAGCTCCCCCATCGGGACGAGGGTCGCGCCGGGGACGTGGCCGGCATCCCACTCGACGCGCTCTCGCACGTCGATGACGCGATAGCCGTCGCGCACGAGCGCCACGGCCTCGGCTGCATCGACGTCGCGGACGGTCACGGAGCGGAGCCGCCGTCGCTCGCGCCGGTGAGCACGTCTGCCTCCTCGGGCCAGACGGCCGCGGCGCCGATGAGAGCGCCCTGGAGCACCTTGTAGGAGAGGAGCGCGCACTTCAGGCGGGCCGGCCCGATCGGCACCCCGAGGTTCTCGACGACGTCCTTCGGGTCGAGGTCGCGCAGCTCGTCGAGCGTGAGCCCGCGCAACTCATCGGTGAGAATCGAGGCCGATGCCTGGCTGATCGCGCAGCCGCGGCCGTCGAACGCGACGTCGACGACGCGCTGCTTCGAGTCGTCGAGGACGAGCGTCATCGACATCTCGTCGCCGCAGGTCGGGTTGGAATCGGCGAAGTGGAGATCGTGGGGGTCGAGCACGCCCTTGTTGTGCGGCTGGCGGTAATGCTCGAGGATGAAGTCGCGATAGAGGTTGTCCATCAGGCCGTCCCGAACACGCGCTGCGCGGCGCGAATCGCATCGGCCAGGCGCTCGACGTCGTCGAGATCGTTGTAGACGCTGAAGCTCGCGCGCGTCGTGGCCGGCAGGTCGTAGCGCAGCATGACCGGCTGGGCGCAGTGGTGGCCGGCGCGGACGGCGACCCCGTGCTGGTCCAGGATCGTCGCGACGTCGTGCGGATGGATCGCCTCGACGACGAAGCTGATGACGCCGGCATGCTCGTCGGGCGAGTCGGGGCCGAGGAGGCGCAGGCCGCGGATCTCGCCCAGCGCCGACCAGGCGCGCTCGAAGAGGCGTCGCTCGTGGGCGCGCACGCGCTCCATGCCGAGGGCCTCGAGGTAGTCGATGGCGGCGCTCAGCCCGGCCGCCTCCGCGATGGCCGGCGTGCCGGCCTCGAACTTCCACGGGACCTCGTTCCACTCGGCACCCTCGAGCGTCACGCGCGTGATCATGCTGCCGCCGGTCAGGAAGGGGGGCATCGCGTCGAGGAGCTCGCGACGTCCCCACAGGGCGCCGATGCCCGACGGCCCGAGCATCTTGTGGCCGGAGAGCGCCGCCAGGTCCACGCCGAGCTCGGCGACGTTCACCGGCATGTGCGGCACGCTCTGGGCCGCATCGAGCACGACGATCGCGCCCGCGTCGTGCGCCATGCGCGCGATCTCGGCGATCGGGTTGATCGTGCCGAGCGCGTTGCTGACGTGGGAGAGCGCCACGAGCCTCGGGCCGCGTGCGATCCGCTCGCGCAGGTCGTCGAGATCGAGCCGTCCGTCATCGGTCAGGCGCACGTACTCGACCCGCGCTCCCGTCGCCTCCGCGAGTTGCTGCCAGGGCACGAGGTTGGCGTGATGCTCCATCTCGGTGCTGAGGATGAGATCGCCGGCCGCGAGATTGGCGCGCCCCCAGCTGTAGGCGACGAGGTTCAGCGCCTCGGTGGCGTTGCGGACGAAAACGATCTCTCGCGAGCTCGGCGCGCCGATAAAGCGGGCGACGGCTCGGCGTGCGCCCTCGTAGCGCGCGTCGGCGTCGACGCTCAGCTCGTAGATGCCACGGTGCACGTTCGCGTAGTGGTGGGCATACGCGTCGGCGATCGCCTCGATGACGGCGCGGGGCTTCTGCGAAGACGACGCGGAGTCGAGGTAGGCGAGGCGATGGCCCGACGCGGTCAGGCGCTCGAAGACCGGGAAGTCCGCACGCAGCGCGGCACCGTCCAACTCCGCGCGTTCCGCCTGCCCGATCGCCATCGTCGCCACCGTGTCCTCAGTGCTGCGCGACGGGCTCCGGGGCCGAGGCCTCGTCGCCGACGCCGGCCGGAAGCCCGACCTGCTCGCGAACCCACTCGTAGCCATTCGCCTCGAGCTGGTGGCTCAGCTCGTCGCCGCCGGACATCACGACCCGGCCGTCGAGCAGGACGTGAACGAACTGGGGCTTCACGTAGTTCAGCATGCGCTGGTAGTGCGTGATCATGAGCACGCCCATCTCCGGCGAGAGGGTCGCGTTGATGCCATCGGCGACGCTCTTCAGGGCGTCGATATCGAGGCCCGAGTCGGTCTCGTCGAGGATGGCCATCGGCGGCGCCAGGACCGCCATCTGGAGCATCTCGAGGCGCTTCTTCTCGCCCCCGGAGAAGCCCTCGTTGACGTAGCGCGTGGCGAAGGCCGGGTCCATGCTCAGGAGCGCCATCTTCTCCTCCATGAGCTTGCGGAACTTCGCGAGCGGGATGCCGGTGTAGCGGATCGAGGTCTCGCCGTCGGCCTCCGCCGGCTTGGGATGGTGGATCGCGTTGTAGATGTTGCGAAGGAAGCTCGCGACCGTCACGCCCGGGATGGCGCTCGGGTACTGGAAGGCGAGGAACAGGCCGAGACGGGCGCGCTTGTCCGGGCTCAGGGCCAGCAGGTCCTGGCCGCGCCAGGTCACCGTTCCGCCCTTCACGATGTACTCGGGATGACCCATGAGCGTGAAGGCCAGGCTCGTCTTGCCGGAGCCATTCGGCCCCATGAGGGCGTGAACCTCGCCCTGGCGCACGGTCAGGTCGAGCCCGTTGAGGATCTTCTTGTCGCCGATGCTCACCTCGAGCCCGGTGATGACGAGTTCGTCGGTCATGAGTTCCTTGCCTGCTGCTGCGTGGCGTTGGCGGCGCGTCGTCGACGCACCGCGATGGGATAGGGCGGGCCGCCCGCGGACGCGGCGATCTCGGCGAGGGTCGTGGTGCCGAGCGAGAGGCTCAATGACTCGTACACGCGCTGGAAGACCTCGTGCACGCTGCACGGCTGCGGCCGGTCGCAATGCTCGAGGTCCTCGGCGCCGGCGCACGGCATCTCGAGGAGCGGCCCCTCGAGGGCTCGGACCGCGTCGGCCATGGCGATCTCGGCGGCGGGTCGCGCCAGCCGGTAGCCGCCCGACTGGCCGCGCGTCGCAGTCACGAGCCCCGCGCGTCGCAGGTCGCCGACGAGGTGCTCGAGGTACGCGTGCGGCAGCTTCTCGCGCCTCGCGATCTCGGTCAGGGAGAGGCAGGCTTCCGCCTCGGGAACCCGGGCCAGCGTGGCGAGGACGCGGATGCCGTACTCGGTGCGCGTGCTGACCTTCATCGGTCGCCATCCAGGCGGACCCGGACCTCGTCACCCTCGACGACGGTCTCGTATGCGTTCACCGGCCGTACCGGCGGCAGGGCGAGGACGCGCCCGCTGAAGAGGTCGAACCGGCCACCGTGGCGCGGGCACTCGACGCCGCTCTCGTCCAGCTCGCCCTCGCCGAGGGTGCCGCCATCGTGCGTGCAGACGTTGTCGATGGCCCCCCACTCGCCGTCCTCGGTCAGGCCGATGCAGA
>CAZKFP010000065.1:0-8358 GCA_964552085.1 uncultured Steroidobacteraceae bacterium | reverse complement strand
GCAGGCCCGGGCCGGACACCTGCTGATCATCGGCGGTGCGGAGGACAAGCTCCGCCAGCGCCAGATCCTGTCGCGCTTCATTTCGCTGGCCGGCGGCGCCGATGCGCGCGTGGTCGTCATCTCCACCGCCTCATCCCTTGGTGACGAGGCGACCGAGCTCTACCTCTCGCTCTTCCGCCAGTTGGGTGTCACCGACGTCCGCGGCATGCGCCCGCTCGTGCGCGAGGACGCGAACGACCCGCGCCTCGTGTCAGCCCTCGACGATGCGACCGCCATCTTCATGACCGGCGGCAACCAGCTCCGCCTGTCGAGCGTGATCGGCGGCACGCTCCTCGGCAAGGCGCTCATCGACCGACATCGCCACGGCGCGATCGTCGCCGGCACGAGCGCCGGCGCGTCGGCGATCGCGAGCCACATGGTCGCGTTCGGGACGAGCGGTGCCACGCCGAAGCAGCGCATGACGCAGATGAGCGCCGGGCTGGGGCTCCTGCCGGGCGTCCTCATCGACCAGCACTTCGACCAGCGCAACCGGATCGGACGGCTCCTCGCCCTCGTCGCGCAGTCGCCGGCACTGCTCGGCATCGGCCTCGACGAGGACACGGCGGCCCTCGTGAGCCCACAGGGCGTGCTCGAGGTCCTCGGCAAGGGTTCCGTGACGATCCTCGATCCGGCGCACATCCAGACCGATGCGTACGAGGTGAAGCGCCACCGGCCGATCATGGTCTCGGGCGTCACGCTGCACTCGCTGCCGTCGGGCTACCGATTCGACATTCGAAAGCGGAAGCTCATGGCGCCGCTTCGTCCCGTGAGCGCCACGGACCGCGAGCTGGCCAGCCTGCAAGCCGCGACGAACCGGACGCGACGCCTCATTCGCAGCATCGCCGCCGAAGGGGCCGATGACGCCGCACCCGAGCGGGCGCGGCGACGCGCCCTCCGCGCTCGGCGCATGGAAGAGGCGAGCGAATGACCGCGAGGCGCTCGCGCCCGAGCGCGAACGCACCCGCCGGAGCCGTTCCGAAGCCGGAGCTGAAGATCGTCGAGACGCGCGTCTACCGCGGTCCGAACTACTGGAACTACGACCCGGCGATCAAGCTCATCGTCGATCTCGGCGTGCTCGAGCACTTCCCCTCGAACACGATCCCCGGCTTCATCGAGGGGCTGCTCCAGATGCTGCCCGGCGTCGCCCAGCACACGTGTGGCACGGGGAAGGTGGGCGGCTTCGAGGATCGGCTCCGTGACGGGACCTGGGCCGGGCACGTCGCGGAGCACATCGCGCTCCAGCTGCAGCGCGAGGCCGGCACCGAGGTGGCGCGCGGCAAGACGCGCGGCACCGGGGAGCCCGGCCGGTACCACATCGTCTACTCGTACTCCGAGGAGAGCGTCGGCGTCGCGGCCGGCAAGCTGGCCGTGCGCTTCGTCAACCATCTCGTCGAGGCCGAGGACGGGTTCGACTTCGCGGCGGAGCTCGAGCGCCTCATCCTGCTCGCGGAGCGGGCAGCCTTCGGCCCCTCGACCCAGGCCATCCTGGACGAGGCGGCGCTGCGCGACATCCCATCCATCCGGCTCAACGACCAATCCCTCGTCCAGCTCGGCCACGGCGTCCACCAGCGCCGCATCCGGGCCACGATGACAAGCCAGACCGGCTCGCTCGGCGTCGACATCGCGTCGGACAAGAAGCTGACGAACCGGCTGCTCGCCGCGACGGGCGTGCCGGTGCCGCGCTCCGAGCTCGTGCGCGACGAGGACGCCGCCGTCGCCGCCGCGACCCGCATCGGGTTACCGGTGGCGGTGAAGCCGCTCGACGGCAACCACGGCCGAGGCGTGATGCTCAACCTCGGCGACGAGGACTCGGTCCGTGGCGGCTACCGTGCGGCGCGCGCCCAGAGCCGTGGCGGGAGCGTCGTGGTCGAGAGCTACCTCGTCGGGAACGACTATCGCTGCCTCGTCATCGGCGGCGTCCTGCGCGCGGTCGCCCAGCGCGTGCCCGCGCACGTCGAGGGCGATGGGAAGCACACGATCAGCGAGCTCGGCGAGCTCACGAACGCGGACCCGCGTCGTGGCATCGGGCACGAGAAGGTGCTGACGCGCATCAAGGTCGACGAGGAGTCGATCTCGTACGCTCGCGAGCAGGGCTTCGAGCTGTCGGACGTGCCACCCCGCGGCCAGCGCATCTACCTGAAGCGCACCGGCAACATGAGCACCGGCGGGATCAGCATCGACCGGACCGAGGAGGCGCATCCCGACAACGTCGAGCTGGCCGAGCTCGCGGCACAGGTCGTCGGGCTCGACATCGCCGGCATCGACCTCGTCTGCCCCGACATCGGCCTCCCGGTGCGCGAGACGGGGGGCGGGATCGTCGAGGTCAACGCGGCCCCCGGCTTCCGGATGCATACGAACCCGACCGAGGGCGAGGCGCAGTACGTCGCCAAGCCGGTCATCGACATGCTCTTCCCGCCCGGCGCCGACGCCCGCATCCCGATCGTCGCGGTGACCGGCTCGAATGGCAAGACGACGACGGCGCGGATGATCGCGCACATCATGAAGGGGATGGGTCGTCAGGTCGGCCTGACGAGCACCGATGGCATCTACGTCGACGGCCGGATCGTCCGCCACGCCGACGCCTCGGGCCCGAAGTCGGCGTCCATGGTGCTGCAGAACCCGACGGTCGACTTCGCGGTCTTCGAGGTCGCCCGCGGCGGCATCCTGCGAGAGGGGCTCGGCTTCGACCGAAACAACGTGGCGGTCGTCCTCAACGTCACGGGCGACCATCTCGGGCTGGGCGGAATCCACAGCATCAAGCAGCTTGCCGAGGTGAAGCGCGTCGTCGTCGAGGCGGTGCCGCGCGACGGGGTGGCCGTTCTGAACGCGGACGATCCCCTCGTCGCGGCCATGGCGCGCCACTGCTCCGGAGCGGTCGTCTACTTCAGCATGGATCCGGACCATGAGCGGCTGAAGTTCCAGGCCGGCCGGGGCCGTCGCGCCGTCACCCTCGAACACGGCACGAATGGCGACATGATCGTCCTGCGCCAGGGACGCAAGTCGATGTCGCTCGTCTGGACCCACCTCATCCCGGCCACGTTCGAAGGTCGCGCGATCATGAACGTCCAGAACGCCCTCGCCGCGACAGCGGCGGCATGGGCCGCGGGGGCACATCTCCACGACATCCGCCAGGGCCTGCGCACGTTCACGACCTCGTACTGGATGGCCCCCGGTCGCCTGAACATGTTCGAGCTCGACGGGTACCGGGTCGTCGTCGACTACGCGCACAACCCGCCCGCCGTCGAGGCGCTGGGCCGGTTCATCGAGCGCCTGACCGAGCCATCGGCCGGGGGCGCGCGGGCCCCGGTCACCGGCCGCCGCATCGGCGTCATCGCGACTGCCGGCGATCGTCGCGACGAGGACATCGTCGAGCTCGGACAGGTCGCCGCCCGCTACTTCGACGAGATCATCGTCCGCGAGGACGCGAACAACCGAGGCCGGCGCGTCGGTGAGACGGCTGAGCTCATCGTGCGGGGCATCGAGTCGGCCGGCGCGGATCGCCGGGCCGGCAAGATCACGACGATCCTCGACGAGCTCTCGGCCACGCGCCACGCGCTCGACCTCGCAACCGAAGGCGACGTCGTCGTCGTCTGCGTCGACCACGCGAACACGATCTGGAAGGAGCTGCAGCGGCGTCAGCATGGCGCCGCGAGCGAGTCCGATGCGCTCCGCGCCGTCGTGGGCGTCGTCGACGCCGACGAGGAGATCGAGATCGAGGCCTGACCGCCGATCAGCGGCGCAAGACGGCCTGGAGCCGCTCGAAGCTCACCGGGAGATAGCCGGATGCCTCGAGCCAGGCGAACAGCTCGCGACGCTCGATGTGGGCCATGACCGCGCACACGTCGCCGTGCCGTGCCCGCGCGAGGAGAGCCTGGAGCGCGTTGAGCTCGCCCGAGTGCGTCTTGATCTCACCGCGGTACCCGCCCGCGCGCGCGCCGGCGCGCAGGAGCGCGTTCATCTCGTCGAGGTCTCGCCCGCGCAGGTAGGGTCGCTTCTCCGAGATGACGAGGTCATCGGCGGAGCCGGCGACGGTCCCGAGCCGATGGAGGATCTCGTCGGTCCGGTCGCCGGCCGTGCCGTACGCGAGGCGCAGGTGATGGCGCCCCGCGACCGCGCGCGCCACCTCCATCAGCCCCACGATGCCGGCCTCGTTGTGCGCGAAGTCGACGAGCGCGAAAACACCGTCCTTCTCGTACAGGTTCAGGCGGCCGGGGTTCGCCGCGGCGTCGAGGGGAAACGTACGCAGACCGCGGTTGATCTGGCGCGTCGTCAGGCCGAGCGCGTCACAGGCGGCTGTGGCGGCGAGGGTATTCGCGATGTTGTAGCGCGACAGGCCGGCGAAGGTGACGGGCAACGTCGCCGCCTCGACCAGGCGGCGCCGGCGCCGACCCTTGGCGCGCAGCACGATCCAGCCGTCCTCGAGCAGCGCGGCTCGCCCGCCGCCGTCGAGCGCTTCGTCGACGGCCGCTGACCGGCCGTCGAGGCTGAAGGCATAGACCCCCGCCCGCGTCGCGCGGCGCATCGCCCACACGCGCGGATCGTCGACGTTGAGGACGGCCCATCCCTCGCGCCGCGTGATGCGCACGACGGTCCCCTTGACCTCGGCGAGCTCGTCGAGCGTGTCGATGCCCTGGAGCCCGAGGTGATCGGCGCTCACGTTCGTGACGACGCTCACGTCATTCGCCGAATAGCCGATCCCGCGCAGGAGGATGCCGCCGCGAGCCGTCTCGAGGATGGCCACGTCGAGCCCCGGCTCGCCGAGGACGCGCCCGGCGCCGCCATACCCGGTCCAGTCCCCCGCCTCGACGAGCTCGCCGCGGATGTAGATGCCGTCCGAGTTCGTCATCCCGACGGCCCGCCCCGCCGTCGCGCAGACGTGCGCGATGAGGCGGGTCGTCGTGCTCTTGCCGTTCGTGCCCGTCACGGCGACGATCGGGATCCGCGCCCTTGGGAGATTCGGCAGCGGCCCGAGCGCCACGGCGCGCAGCCCGCCGAGCTCCCGCTTCTCGGTCGAGCGTCCCGACGCGATGCGCGCCGCGGCCGCGCCCACGGCCTGCGAGATCGTCCGGCGGCGCCAGGGATACGCGATCGCCGTGCGCATCCGATCCTCCGAGTGGCGCGTCGCGATCCGCGGCTCCGGCAGTCCGAGCGCGACCGTCAGGCGCTGCACGGCTCGCCCCGCCCTGACCGCCACCTCGGCGGCGGCCCCCGGCTCCGTCCCGGTGAACTCGAGCTTGACCGCCGGTCGCGGGAAGAGTCGGTTCGGGCCGTCGAGCACGCGCAGCTCGAGCAGCTCGACCTTGGATCCGGTACGTGCGGGCTGGCGCGGCATGGGCGTGAGTATATTGATCGCCATGCTCGACTCAAACGCGCTGCGTCGCAGCGTCGACGCCCGGCTGCCCGCCTTCCTCGCCGAGCTCGAGACGCTCGTCAATATCGACTGCGGCTCGTACACGCCCGCGGGCGTCAACCGGGTAGCCGACTTCGTCGCCGCCGCGCTGGCCGCCATGGGGGCGGAGGTCCGGCGCGTCGGGCACGAGCCCTCCGAAGGCGAGGCGGCGCTCGGCGATCTCGTCATCGGCACCATCGACGGCGACGGCCCGCGGCTGCTCCTCATCGGCCACATGGACACGGTCTTCGACGCCGGGACCGCCGCGGCGCGGCCGTATCGGTCGCAGGGGGATCGTGCCCTCGGACCGGGCGTGACCGATATGAAGGCCGGACTCCTGGCCGGCCTTCATGCCATCGGTGCCCTGCAGGCTTCCGGCATTCGGCCCTCGGTCACGTTCGTCGCCAACCCCGACGAGGAGATCGGGTCCCCGTTCAGCACGCCGTTCATCCGTGAGCTCGCGCCATCGCACGACGCGGCTCTCGTCCTCGAGTGCGCCCGCGCGAACGGCGACATCGTGAGCGCGCGCAAGGGAATCGCGGACTACCACCTGTCGCTCGTCGGCCGCGCGGCGCACGCGGGCGTCGAGCCGGAGAAGGGCCGGTCCGCCATCCTCGAGGCGGCGCACCAGGTCCTCGCCCTGCACGCGCTCAACGGGCGGTGGCCGACCGTGACCGTCAACGCCGGCGTCATTCGCGGTGGCACCCGTCCAAACGTCGTCGCCGAGCGCTGCGAGATGGAGATCGACCTCCGCGCGGCAACGGTCGATGCCTTCGACGCGGCCGCGGCCGCGGTCGAGCGCCTGGCGGCCGAGCCGGCGACCGCGGGCGTGACGATCGACCTGCGGCGCATCGCCGGCCACCCGCCGATGGAGCGGACTGAGGCATCCGGCCGACTCGTCGCGCTTGCTGTCTCGATCGCCGGCGATCTGGGCTTCCCGCTGCGCGACGCGGCAACGGGCGGCGCGTCGGACGCGAACACCTGCGCGGCGCTAGGCGTGCCCACGCTCGACGGGCTGGGCCCGGTGGGTGGCGATGACCACTCGGTCGACGAGTGGCTGGACCTGTCGAGCGTCGCCCCGCGCACGGCACTGCTGGCGGGCCTCATCGGCCGGGTGGGCGAGGCGCTCTGAGGCGGCGGCCTGTCAGAACCATGGACGCCACGGCAGCACCGCTCCCGCCTCGGCTAGAATGACCGTCCCGTGACCGATGACTTCCGCCACCGCACGTCACTACAGGTCCGTTTCCGCGACATCGATGCGTTCGGGCACGTCAACAACGCCGTCTTCTTCAGCTACGTCGAGCTGGCGCGAATCCGCTACCTCCTCGACGTGCTTCAGCCGGAGACCGGGTTCGATCAGATGCCGCTCATCCTCGCGCGCGTCGAGCTCGACTTCCGCTCGCCGATCCAGTTCGACGAGGAAGTGATCGTCGAGACGCGCATCGAGCACGTCGGCCGCACGAGCTTCGGCATGACGCACCGGATGACGGCCGGCCCGGAGGGCAGGCTGGTCGCGGATGTGCAGACCGTCCTCGTCACGTACGACTACGAGGCGGCCAGGCCGATGCCCGTGCCCGACGAGTGGCGGCAGCGGTTCGGGGCGCACGAAGCGCGAACGTTCGAGACCGATGCGCCGCGGCGGCAGGCCGCGGCGGCGAGCTAGACGACACCAGGAGACCGATGGCCGAACAGCAACGATTCGACCTGCTCATCCTCGGCGGAGGCATGAGCTACGTCGGCGCCATCCGCGCCGCGCAGCTCGGGCTGAGCGTCGGCCTCGTCGAGCGCGACAAGCTCGGCGGGACGTGCCTCAACCGCGGCTGCATCCCGTCGAAGGCGCTTCTCGAGACGGCCGACCTCCTCCACCGCGTGACGGCGCAGGGCGCCGAGTTCGGCCTCGCCGGCCACGACGGCGTCAGCCTCGACTACGCGGCCCTCGGCAAGCGGCGCGACGCGGTCATCGACAAGCACGTCAGCGGCGTCGAGTTCCTCATGAAGAAGAACAAGGTGACCGTCGTGAAGGGCAACGGCGTCCTGACCGGGCCGACGAGCGTCCGCGTCTCCGGGGGCGAGTCGGGCGACGTCGAGGCGACCGCGGAGCACCTCATCGTCGCCACCGGCTCCGCGCCGCGCTCGCTCCCCGGCCTCGACCCCGACGGGCGCCTGATCATCACCTCGGACGAGGCGCTCGAGAGCAACGACGTTCCCGGCCGTGTGACGATCGTCGGCGCGGGCGCGATCGGCGTCGAGTGGGCGAGCATGTACAGCGACTTCGGCGCCGAGGTGACGCTCGTCGAGTTCGCCGATCGCGTCGTGCCGCTCGAGGATCCGGAGATCGGCAAGGAGCTGAGCCGGGTCTTCAAGAAGCGCGGCATCGCGATCCACGTGGCGAGCACGATCGACCCGGAGAGCGTCAACAAGGCCGAGAACGAGATCAGCTTCAGCATTGCCACGAAGGACGGTGCGAAGCGCACCGACCTGACCGCCGACGTCATCCTCGTTGCGGTCGGGCGCCGTCCGCTGACCGAGGGGATCGGCCTCGAGGAGATCGAGGGTGTCGAGGTCGAGCGCGGCTACGTGAAGGTCGACGAGTTCATGCGCACCGGCGCGAAGGGCATGTACGCGATCGGTGACATCGTGCCGGGCTACGCGCTGGCCCACGTCGCGAGCCACGAGGCCGTCGTCGCCGTCGAGCACCTCGCTGGCCACGATCCCGAGCCCGTGCGCCTGGAGCTCATGCCACGCGTCACGTTCTGCCGCCCGCAGATCGCATCCGTCGGGATGGGCGAGGAGGAGGCGAAGGCGGCGGGCCGCGCGGTGAAGACCGGCTCCTTCCCGTTCCGCGCGCTCGGCAAGGCGACGATCGTCGGCGAGATCGACGGCTTCGCGAAGCTCGTCGCCGATGCGGAGACCGGCCTCCTGCTCGGCAC
>CAZKFP010000064.1:0-18455 GCA_964552085.1 uncultured Steroidobacteraceae bacterium | reverse complement strand
GCAGCGACGCGTAGCCCGGCTTGATCTGCTCGTTGATGATTCGCAAACGGCCGTCGAACGGCCAGAAGGCGGACTTCATCGCGTTGAGCGTCAGCCACTCCATGTCGTCGAGACCGATGGCGAAGGTCCGCGCCAGCGTGGCGAACTCGCTGCTCAGGCTGATGCCGCTCATGAGCCGGTTGTCGGTATTGACCGTGACGCGGAAGCGCAGCCGGCGGAGCAGGTCGATCGGGTGCTCCTCGATCGAGGCGGCGGCCCCGGTATGGACGTTCGAGGTCGGGCACATCTCGAGCGGGACGCGCCGATCGCGGACGTACGAGGCCAGGCGTCCGAGGGCCACGCGGCCGTCCGGTCGCGCGCTGATGTCGTCGACGATGCGCACGCCATGCCCGAGCCGTTCGGCCCCGCACCACTGCAACGCCTCCCAGATGCTCGGCAGGCCGAACCCCTCGCCGGCGTGGATCGTGAAGTGGAAGTTCTCGTGGGCGATGAGGTTGAACGCGTCGAGGTGCCGCGTCGGCGGATAGCCGGCCTCGGGCCCGGCGATGTCGAAGCCGACGACCCCGCCGTCGCGGTGACGGACGGCCAGCTCGGCGATCTCGACCGACTTCGCCGCCTGGCGCATCGCACTCAGGATGAGCCCCGTGGTGATCGGTCGCCCCTCCGACCCACGACGCAGCCCGTCGAGCATGGCGACGACCGCCTCGTCGAGGGACAGGCCGCCGTCGGTCAGGAGCTCCGGCGCCATCCGGATCTCGGCGTACACGACGCCATCGGCGGCGAGGTCCTCGGCGCACTCGGCCGCGACCCGCTCGATCGCGTCGCGCGTCTGCATGACCGCCACGGTGTGACGGAAGCCGTCGAGGTAGAGCTCGAGCGACTTACGATCGGCGCCGGACGTGAACCAGCGTGCCAGCTCGTCGGGATCGGTCGTGGGAAGCTCGCGGTAGCCGATCTCGGACGCCAGCTCGATCACCGTCCCCGGCCGCAGGCCGCCGTCGAGGTGGTCGTGCAGCAGCACCTTCGGCGCGCGACGGATCGTCGCCAGCTCCAGCGTGCCGCTCTGTCGCTCCATCGACCGATCTTACCGCGGGTAACCCGATCGAGGGCGGTGCGACCTAGTCGTCCATGGGTGCGCCGGCCGCGACGCCGTGCCCGGCGCTGATCGTGCGCTCGTGCGTGGCGGCGGTCGCCGCCGTGTTCATCTGGAAGCGTGACGGCGGCGCCTCGCCGGCGAGCCGCTTGATCTCGTCGTCGGTAAGGTCGTAGCCGTAGCGGATCGCGGCGAGGTTCTCCTCGACGAACCGGTTGGGCAGCGACTCGCGGATGGCCGCCTCGTCGAACTCGATCTTCGCGAGGCGCAGGAGCCGCCCGAGGGCGATCATGTTGCCGAACAGCTCCTTGCCGAAGAGCTGGCTGCCGAGCGACGCGAACGGGATCTGCTCCGCGCCGGGGACGTCGAGCCCGAGGTCGGCCACGACCTTGCGCCCGCTGATGCGGAGGTGCCCCTTGTCGGCGAGCTTGAGCATGATGTCCGCCTCCTCGACGACCGGGTTCGCGATCGGCTCGTCGTCGAAGATGAGGAAGGCGTCGCTCATCGAGCCGCGCACGCTCGAGTCGTAGTCGAGGAGGACCGTCACCTCCTTGCCCATGCGGGCGAGCAGGGCGCCCATGACCCCGGCGATGAGCCGAACGCCCTGCCCTCCGACGCCGTCGAGCGCGATCTTCGTGCTCATTGATCCACGTCGATCCCGGCCTCGCGCATCGCCTCCTCGAGCGTGATCTCGCGCTGCGCGACACGCAGCTTCAGCTCGGATGGCAGGCGCTGCATGATCGCCAGCTTGCGCTGCGCCTCGGCGCGCTTCGCCTCCTTCGGATCGCCGGAGACCGATGCGGGCCTCGCATCCTCGGCGCTGCGCGGCCTGGCCGGCTGCGTGTCGCTCCCCGGCTGGCCGGCGATGAGGTCGCGGCCCTCGGCGGCGGACTCGGCCTTCTGCGCGTCGAGCTGCGGCTTCGCATCCGACCGCGGGTCGGCGCCGGTCTCCGAGGCCTCCACCTCGCCCGGGGGCGCCGGGGCATCGGGCGGCGCGGACGCGCCCGTCCGAAGCCACTCGGGGATCTCGATCCCAACCTCGGCCAGCGCCTGCGGCAGGGTCAGCTCGCGCTGGGCGACGCGCATCTTCACCTCGGGCGAGAGCCGAGCCATGAGCTGGGCGCGCTCCTGCGACTCGGCACGCCGTCGCGCCTTCTCGTCACCGGTACGCTCCACGACGGCGGTCGCCGCTTCGGGTGCGGTCGGCCCGTCCTCGCCCGGCGAGTCGGTGGCCGAGGCCATCGGGCCGGCGGGCTGGTCGGGCAGCGCCTCCGGGCGCTGCGCATCGGTCCCGTTCCGCCCGTTGAGCGCTGGATGCTCGGCCGGGTAGACGACGCCGATCTCGAAGGCGTTCAGCTGGGTCGCATCCTTCGGCGCGCGCTTGTACGTCTTTCGGTAGAAGGTGAGCATCTCGTTCGCGCTGGCGAAGCCGATGCGCCGCCCGTTGTTCTCGATGCACTGGCTCGTGATGTCGACGAAGCTGAAGCCGGGCCACTCGATCGCCTCGCGGATCACGTTCCGCATGTGGAGCTGGTGATAGACGGTCGTCTTGGCGTACAGCGCGTGCGGCGAGCTGCGCACGATGCCCTGGAGGTTGACCGGCGTATTCGGGTTGCCACGCGGCGAGGAGAGCGTCTTCGTGCCGGTCGGCGTCGTCGGGCCGGTCTGCCCGCCGGTCAGCCCGTAGATCTCGTTGTTGTTGCACAGGACGGTGACCGGCGCGTTGCGGCGGATCGTGTGGACGAGATGATTGCCGCCGATGCTCGCGGTGTCGCCATCGCCCGCCACGACGATGACGTTCATCTCCGGCCGCACGGTCTTGATGGCCTCCGCCACCGGCAGCGTGCGGCCGTGAAGCGTGTACACCGCCTCGTGCTTGAGGTAGCCGCCCATGCGCCCGGTGCAGCCGATGCCGGTGACGATGATCGTGTTGCGCTCGTCGAGCTGCATCTCGTCGAGCGTCATGGCCAGCATCATCATGATCGTGCCGATCCCGCAGCCCGGGCACCAGATCGTGGGGAACAGGTCGAGCTTCAGCCGGTCCTTGTACGTCATCTCGGCCATCGGGGCTTCAGGCATCAGCCGACTCCCAGCGGCGAGCGCGGATGCGGACCCGATGGCTCCGACGGGATCGGCGGCTCCGACGGCCCGCCGGCGAGCACCCGGTCGATCCCCTCGCGCACCGCCTCCAGCGAGATCCGACCGCCGAGCAGCGGCACTCGCTTCACCGGCCGATGGATGGCGAGCTCGACGAGGTCCGCGTACTGCCCGTCGTTCGCCTCGACCACGACGACCTCGCGATACCGGTCGGCCACCGCCCGCAGCTCCTCGTCGAGCACGGGGAAGATGCGGATCGGCCGGAAGAGCGCGAACTCCTCGCGCAACGGCGCGGCAACGCGGGACACGATCCCGTAGCAGACGATCAGGACGTCGGCGTCGACGTTCCAACCGTGCTCGAAGCGCGCGTACCGCGAGGCGACCTCCAGGTGCCGATGCTTGGCCGCGTAGAACTGGCGCAGGTACTCGTCCGCATCGGCCGTGGCCGGCTCCCCGGCGTTCGGCCCGTGCTCGTACATGAGGACGCCCGCGAAGAAGCGCGGGTGGTCGGTGAACTCGCCGAGCGGCGGGATCTCGCGCTCGACGACCCGCGCGTCCTCAGCAATCGCGTCGAGGTCGACGACCTCGTTCAGGTGCGCCACGAACGTGTCGGAGAGCACGATGACTGGCGAGCGCGACTCCTCCGCCGCGTTGAACGCCTCGACGGTGAGTCGGAAGGCCTCCTCCACGCCGTTCGGGTAGAACGCGATCGGCGTGTAGTCGCCGGTGCTGCCCCACTTGACCTGCATGATGTCGCCCTGCCCCGGCATCGTCGGCATGCCGGTGGCCGGTCCGACGCGCATGACGTTCACGAAGACGCTCGGCACGCCGACCTTCTGCGCGTAGCCGATCGCCTCCTGCATGAGGCTGAACCCGGGGCCTGACGTGGCGGTGAAGGACTTCGCGCCGGCCAGCGAGGCGCCGATGATGGCGTTCGCGCTCGCGATCTCGTCCTCGGCCTGGAGGAACCGGAACTCCGGATGCTCGGCGGCGTGCCCGGACGCGATGTTCAGGATCTCGGTCGACGGGCTGATCGGGTAGCCGGCGTAGTAGCTCGCGCCCGCGGCCAGCGCGCCACGAAAGACGGCCTCGTTGCCCTGCGTCAGCTTGCGTGTCATGGGACGGCGATGATACTCATCGGCTCAGCGCTGGTCCCGCGCCAGGCCCAGCTCATCGCTCCTTCGCGGCGTGGGCGGTGACCGCCTCCGGGATCATCTCGATCGCGAGGTCCGGGCAGTAGCGCTCGCACAGGCCGCAGAGGATGCAGTTCTCCTCCTCGATGATCGCGTCGTTGCGCAGGACGAGCGTGTTCTTCGGGCAGATCTCGACGCAGATGTCGCAGCGCTTGCAGAAGACCGGGTTCCAGCTGATGTTCGCGTAGTCGACCCAGCGGATCCCGTCGCGATGGTCATCGGAGGTGCCCGCCCCGAAGCCGATGGCTGGATCGGTCGCGGAGGTCGGCGGCTCGGCAGTCATGGGCGACCGATGATAGACCCGACCGGCCCGGCCGTCTTCCCGGCTGCCGGCCCGATGAACCTATACTTCGGGACCCATGCCGTTTCGCCTCCCTCTTGCCGCGCCCGTCTCCGCGCTGCTCGTCGCCACCCTGCTCGTCGCCTGCGGCGCTCAGCCAGCCCCGACCGCCTCACCCGCCGGCCCGGTCGCGACTCCCGCGGCCGGGATCGACTTCGCCGCTCGTAATGCCTACAACGCGGCCATCTGCCCGATCTTCACCGGCATCCTCGATGTCGAACCCCGCCTGACGGCCCTGCGCGGCGCGGGCGCCGCGGGCGGCGACATGTCCGGCCACGCGGCCGAGATCGATGCCGCGAGCGACGACCTGAAGGTGCTCCTCGAGGACCTCGAGGCGGTGCCCGAATGGGCCGCGGGCGCCAACCTGCGATTCCTCCTCATCACGGCACTGCATGCGATCCGAGCCCGGATACTGAGCGTCGGTGAAGACCCTGGTGCCGGGACGGCGGCGGAGGCGCTCGCCAGCCTGCCGTTCATCTCCAGCGAGCCGATGGACGTCGCGATGCAGGCCGCGGTCAGCGGGGGGCTCAGCTGCGAGAACGCACCCTGAGGTCGGCACCGGCGTATTGACCGGCATTCATACCGGCAGTATGCTCGAACGATGACGATGCGAACCACCGCTGCCCCGCGGCTCATCCGGCTCTTTCCGGCCCGCTTCATCGCCCGCGCCACGGGCGCGAACGTGCGGACCGCGGAGCGCTGGCGCAGCGGCCAGTACCCGCAGGCGCGCTACCGGGATCGGATCGGTGAGCTACAGGCCATCCTCGACCTGCTCGGCCGCGGCATGACCGACGCCGCGAAGCGCTCGTGGCTCGAGGCGCCGAGCGCGCACCTGGGCTGGGCTCGACCGGTTGAGCGCCTGGCGGATGGCGAGTTCGACGCCGTCCGTGCGGCCGCCGAGTCGTACCTGGTCGGGGACTACGTCTGAGCCCGGTCAGCCGTTTCAGCGGGCCTGCGCATCGCCAGACCGGCCCGGATACGCCGGCCTTCCCGCCTGACCGGCCGGCCCCAACCGAGGGCCGATACCACCGCGCGGGCGAGCCTTGGCCGCTCTACGCCTCGCTCGAGCCCGCGACCGCGTGGGCAGAGTGGCGCGCCGCGACCCGCGGCGCCGTCGACCCCGCGGGCGAGCGTCGACGACTGTGGCGGCTGGAGGTCGGCGGGCTGGCGGTGCTCGACCTGCGGCGGGCGGAGGCGCGGGCGGCGCTGGGCGTCGAGCCGGACGACCTCGTGGGTCCCCGGTCCCGCTCACAGGCAGCGGCCGCCCGTGCCCGAGCGCTGGGGGCGGATGGCATGGTCGTCCCATCGGCGGCACGCCGCGGGGAGTGGAACCTCGTCGTCTTCCCATCCGGCTTCGCGCATGCGCGCCCCACCGGGTCGCGGGTCATGCATCCGGCGACGGGCTGAGCCGGCGCCGGATCTCGTCGCGGTAGTCGCCAAAGTAGCGGCCGATGATCGGCAGCTCGAAGCTGCGCATGATCGCCTCGCGCGGCTCACGCTCCAACAGGAACACGAACGAGGCGCGGACGAGCTCCTCCGGCGTCGCGCCGGGCGCGAGGTCGTCGAGCGTGTCGCGATCGACGCTGACCTCGTGGCTCGTCGCCCCGGGATCGTCGCCGACCGTGATCGAGCACTGCCAGCCTCCCTCACTCGGCTGGCAGCTGACCAGAGGCTCGGGCCCGGACATCGGTCAGGCGGTGGCCATGGCGGGAGCGCGATCGAGCTGATGGCCCGCATGGACCCACTCGTCGATGCCACCCTCGAAGTCAGCAACCTGGGTGAAGCCGAGATCGACGAGCTTCTGGGCCAGCGTCGGGCTCGCCGTGCAATTGCGGGAGGAGCAGTAGACGACGATCGACTGTTCCTTCGCCAGGATGTCCGGCGCGATGCGAAGCGCGTCACCGGCGGGGATGGAAATGGAGCCGGGAATACGCTGCTCCTCGAAAGCCTCGCGCGCCAGGGCGTTCACGAGGACGGGTCGTTCGTGCGACGCGAGCACGCGATGGAGCGTGTCGGCGTCGATGGTCTGATACTTCTTCATGCCCCTGATGGCGCAGGATCGGTGCCACCGCCTATTCGGCGTCGAGCGCGGCGGCCTCCGGGGCTGGCCCGGCCTCGGCAGTGCGCGGGCGTCCCGAGACCATCGCCACGACGGCGCCGATGATGATCACGGCCGCGATGAGCGTGCGCGGCGTGATCGGCTCCGAGAGGAAGATGGCGCCAAGCGCCACGGCGACGATCGGGTTGACATACGCGTACGTGCCCACCGTCGAGACCGGCACGTTCGCCAGCAGCCACGAGTACGCGGTGAAGGCGACGATCGACCCGAAGACGACGAGGTAGGCGAGCGCGAGCAGGGATCGCGATGAGAAGGCGCCAACGTCGGTTCGTCCGATCTCGCCGATGAGGACGCCGGCCGCCATGAGCACCAACCCGCCGGCGAGCATCTCCATGCCGGTGCCGAGAAGGCCGGAGCGTGGCAGCGGCGCGCGTCGCGCATAGATCGAGCCGGCGGCCCACGAGATGGCGGCGACGACCACGAGGCCGACGCCGATCGGGTCGAGCCCGTCGAGCCCCTCGATCGGCACGAGCAAGACGGCGACGCCGGTCAGACCGGCGATCAGGCCACCGATGACGAGCCCGCTCGGCCGGCGCCGGGTCAAGGCGGCGTCGAAGACGGCGAGCCAGATCGGGACGGTCGCGACGAGCACGGCCGCGACGCCCGAGGGAATGAAGAGCTCGGCCAGGACGACCCCACCGTTCCCGCCGAGCAGGAGGAGGGTGCCGATGATGAAGGCGGACCGCCAGTGCGCCCAGGTCGGACGCTCGGCCGGCTCGGCGCGCCGCCGCCAGCGCCGGTGCGCGCCAAGGGCCGTCATGAGGATGAGCCCGGCGCTGCCGTAGCGGGCGCCCGCCGCCAGCAGCGGCGGCAGCGTCTCGATCATCAGGGCGATCGCCAGGTAGGTC
Source organism: uncultured Steroidobacteraceae bacterium (assembly GCA_964552085.1). Taxonomy (GTDB): domain Bacteria; phylum Chloroflexota; class Limnocylindria; order QHBO01; family QHBO01; genus JACDBZ01. The sequence goes on along the minus strand of CAZKFP010000064.1, from coordinate 10,765 downwards.
GATCCCCAGACGACGTAGACGAGGAGCAGCGCGACGACGACGGCCGCGGTCGACGGCTGCGGCCTGCCCGGGTGGATCACCCGCGCATTGTGCCTTTAGCGCGGATCCTCTTCCGAGGTCGGGAATTCAGGCTCCTGCGCGTCGGGGGGATCGTTGGCGACCCCGGCCTGGTCGGACTCCGCCGCGAGCGACGTGAACCACGGCTTCTCGTCGGTCGCCGGGTGATGTCCGAAGTCCGGGCCCGGCACCTGGTCACCTCCGCGCTCGAGCTCAACCGACTCGGGCACCGGCTCGGGGAGGGGACCGATCCCGAGGGCGGCCGCGTCGGTGCCCTCGATCGCGTCAAGCTTCTCAGCCGGCGAACGCTTGTCTTCCATGCCGCGCGTCCGTGCACAATCGGTACCGCTGTCGATCCGGGCGGCCACCGTTCGTCGTCATCGCTGAATGGACAATCGCACGCGAAAGGACGCACCCGTGAAGTACATGATGCTCATCGCCGGCAGCGAGGAGGCCTGGGCGGGCCGATCAGAGGAGGAGCTGCAGGAGCTCTACGAACGCATCGGCACATGGTGGGGCGAGCAGGCCGCCGCCGGACGGATCGTCGAGGGCCACGAGCTCCAGCCATCCGCGACCGCCACGACCGTTCGCATCGGCTTGGATGGGGAGACGAGCGTGACCGACGGCCCGTTCATGGAGGGCAAGGAGATGGTGGGCGGCTACGGCATCCTCGAGGTCGCGGACCTCGACGAGGCGCTCGCCGTCGCGTCGAGCTGGCCGGCTCCCGACTCGCTCGAGATCCGCCCCGTCGTCGAGCGTGGCTGACCGCGCCGCGGTCGATGAACGGCTGACCGCCGTCCTCCGGGAGGAGCGTGGCCGCCTGACCGGTGCGCTCGTCCGCATCCTCGGCGACTGGGACCTCGCCGAGGAGCTCGTCCAGGATGCGGTCGTCAGCGCGCTCGAGCACTGGGCCGCTGAGGGCATCCCGCGCAACCCGGGCGCCTGGCTCATGACGGCCGCCCGGCGCCGCGCCATCGACCGGCTGCGACGCGAGGCGCGATACCGCGAGCGGCTGCAACGGCTCGCGCAGGAGGCGACGACGATGAGCGAGCGAAGCGCGACCGGAGGACCGATGGAGGCCGACGACCGCCTCCGGCTCCTCTTCACGTGCTGCCACCCGGCGCTCAGCCGAGAAGCCCAGGTCGGCCTTACGCTGCGCACGATCGGTGGCCTCGAGACCGCGGCCGTGGCGCGCGCCTTCCTCGTGCCCGAGGCGACGATCGCCCAGCGCCTCGTGCGTGCCAAGCGCAAGATCCGCGACGCGAGGATCCCGTACCGGGTGCCGGATGCCGCCGAGCTGCCGGGGCGGCTCGACGAGGTCCTCAGCGTCCTCTACCTCATTTTCAACGAGGGCTACCTCGCGTCGTCCGGCGAGGCCGCCGAGCGGCGTGACCTGGCCCGGGACGCTGAGTGGCTCGCGACGCTCGTCGTGCACCTCATGCCCGACGAGCCCGAGGTGCTCGGCCTCCTCGCGCTCATGCGCCTGCATCTCGCCCGCGCGGATGCCCGCTTCACGCCCGAAGGGTCGCTCATCCTCCTGCCCGACCAGGACCGCTCGCGCTGGGATCGCGCGGCGATCGGCGACGCCGTCACGATGCTGCGCCGGGCCGAGCGGATGCGACGGGCCGGCAGCTACCAGCTCCAGGCGGCGATCCTCGCCGCTCATGCCGTCGCACCGTCTTGGGAGGCGACGCCGTGGACCTCGATCGTCGAGCTGTACGACGCCCTGCTGCGCATCCAGCCCACGCCCGTTGTCGCCCTCAACCGCGCGCTTGCGCTCGCGGAGCGGGACGGCGCGTCCTCCGGCCTCGCGGAGCTCGAGCCGCTGGCCGAGCGGCTGGACCGATACCACCTGTTCCACGCGGCGCAGGCGGAGCTCCTGCGCCGGATCGGCCAGGTCGACGCGGCGCGAGCGGCGGATCGACGGGCCCTCGCCCTCACCGACAACCCGGCCGAACGCCGGTTGCTCGAGGCGCGTCTCGGCTAGGACGGGAGGTGACGCTCGTCCGGGCCGACGTAGCGGACGTCGGGGCGGATGAGCACGTTCGCCTCCGCCTGCTCGAGGCAGTGCGCCGTCCAGCCGGCGTGGCGGGCGAGCGCGAACGTGGCCGGAAAGAGGTTCGGCGGCAGCCCGACGCCCTGCAGGACGGCCGCCGCGTAGTACTCGACGTTCGTCTTGATCGGGTAGTCGGGCTTGAACTCGGCGAGGATGCGCAGCGCGATCTCCTCGACAGCCACCGCCTTGTCGAGCCAGCCCGCGACGCCGGCGAGGCCCTCGGCCACGGAGCGCAGGGCGGCGGCGCGCGGGTCGTAGGCGCGGTACACGCGATGCCCGAAGCCCATGAGCCGATCGCCGCGCGCCAGGGTCGCGCGGATCCAGGCGCCCGCCTGGTCGATCGATCCCATCTCGTGCAGCTGGTCGACGACCTCCGAGGGGGCGCCGCCGTGCCAGGGACCCTTGAGGGCGCCGATCGCGCCGGCCACGGCCGACGCGATGTCGGAGTGGGTGCTGACGATGACGCGCGCGGTGAAGGTCGAGGCGTTGAAGCCATGCTCGGCCCCGACGACGAAGTACGCGTCGAGCGCGCGCGCCGACGCCCCGTCCGGACGCTCCCCGCTCAGCTGGTAGAGGAAGCCGGCCGCCAGGCCCAGCTCGGGATCCGGATTTATCGGCTCGAGGCCGTCCCTCAGGCGCGCGAAGGCCGCGAGCGCGGAGGGCGCCATCGCGGTGATCGCCCGCGCCTGGTCCACGCTGGGTGGCCAGAGGGTGCCCTCGACCGCGCCCCACGTCGAGACGGCGGTGCGCAACGCATCCATCGCATTCGCACGCGGCGGCAAGCGCCGCAGGACGTCGACGACCTCCGCGGGAAGCGGGGCGCAGGCGAGGTGCGCATCGGCCCGCCAGTCGCCGGTCCACAGCAGCTCGGCGACCTGCGCGTAGCTGCCACGCTCAACGAGCTCACCGATCGGGTAGCCGCGATACTGCAGGCGTCCCGCCTCGCCGTCGATCATCGCCAGCGCGGTCTCCCCCGCCAGGACGCCCTTCAACCCCGGCGAGAGGGCGCGTTCGGAAGCACTCATGGATGCCGGAAGTCTAGGGCAGCCGCGCGTAACGCCAAGCCCCGCCACGGCGTCTCGGCACTACCCAACGTCGGCCCGACCACACGAGGAGCTCTCGACATGCGCCACGCCCATCAGCTCGCGGCCATCGGGCTCGTTGCCGTCCTCGTGGCCGGCTGCTTCGGCGAGTCCCCCACCCCGACCCCCGGTGCCGCGACATCGAGCCCCTCTGCTTCGGCCGGCGAGCCCACCGAGCCCGCCACGGCGAGCGCCGATCCGGAGCCGTCGGGCGACCTCGGGCCGTTCAGCTGCGACCTGCCGATCCACGAGGACGCAACCGTACCCCGAGCGAACATCGTCGACGTCCGGGTCGGCAGGCACACCGGCTTCGACCGTGTCGTTTTCGAGTTCAGCGACGGTCTGCCCGAGATGACGCTCAATCGCGACGAGCCACCCTTCGCCCAGGACGGCTCGGGGTTCCCGATCGAGGTCGACGGGTCGAGCTTCCTGCGCCTGACGATGCGCGGCGGCACGAGGCAGATGGACGATGGGAGCAGCAGCTACTCCGGAGCGACCGAGTTCGAGGCCGGCTTCCCGACCCTCGTGCACCTCGTCGAAGGTGGTGACTTCGAGGCGCAGAGCACCTGGTACATCGGCCTGTCGTCGGAGGCGTGCGTGCGAGTCCTGCAGCTGACCGATGACGGCGCGCCGCGCCTCGTCATCGACGTCGAGCACCCGTGAGGGATTCCTCCATCCGGCACGCCGGCATCGTCGTCCTGGCGGCCGGCGCGTTCGGGATCGTCGGGCAGCTCCTGTTCTTCGACGTGGCGATCGGCCTGAACTTCCCGATCGCCGTCGCGCTGATCGTCTCGGGTGGGTGGCTCCTGCGGCGGCCGATGACCCGCGTCGAGCGCCTCGACCGATGGCTTGGGCCGGCGGCAGTGACATTCGCTGCCTTCGCCGCCATTCGTGCCGACACGACGATCGTGACGCTCGATGCGCTGACGTCACTTGGCCTGGCCGGCGGTGCCCTTGCCAGCTATGGGCAGCGCCAGATACTGCGCCGTTCGTTCGGCGCGCTGCTGCAGCTGGGCGTGGCAGTGGCGGGATGGTGCGTTGCGGGCGCGGTCCCTGCGCTCTCGGCAGCCCGACCAAGGCTGCCGAGCGGCCGCGGCTCGCTCGAACGCGCCCGGCCGGCGCTCCCCGTCGTCCGGGGCCTGTTGATCGCCATTCCAGTGGTGCTCATCTTTGTCTTCCTCTTCTCGGCGGCCGATGCCGTCTTCGCCGGCATCGTCGCGGACCTCACCCGGTTCGACCTCGTCCTGGGCACACTTCCGGGGCGCGCCGCGCTTGCCGGGTCGCTCGCCTGGCTCGCGGCCGGTGGGCTGGCGCTGGCAGCTTCCCGGCCATCCCCCGCTACCCGTGATCCCGCGCCGACGAGCCACGGATGGCGGCTCGGCACGACCGAAACGATCACCGTGCTCGTGGTGGTCGACGCGGTGTTCCTCGGCTTCGTCGCGCTCCAGGGCGCCTACCTGTTCGGCGGGCTCGACACCCTCGACGCGATCGGCATGACGTACAGCGACTACGCCCGCCGCGGCTTCTTCGAGCTCGTGGCAGTCGCCATCCTGGCAGGCGGCCTGATCGTCAGCGCCGAGCGGCTCGCGCGTCGTCGTTCCCGGCTTCTCGTGGGCGCCGCCATCGGCCTTGCCGTGCTGACGACGGTGGTGCTCGCCTCGGCCGCGCTCCGCCTCCGGCTCTACCAGGAGGCGTATGGCTGGACCGAGCTGCGGCTGTACGTGATCGCCACGATCCTGCTACTCGCCATCATGCTTGCCGCGCTCGTCGTGGCCCTCGTCACCGACCGGGTGCGGTGGATCGGGCACGTGGTGCTTGCGTCGGGGCTCGTCGTCGGCCTTGGCCTGAATGTCCTGGGTCCGGTGCGGTTCATCACCGAGCAGAACGTCGCGCGCGTGCTCGACCCGTCGCTGGTGCCGGAGCATGGACTGAGCGGCATCGACACCAGTTACGCGCTCTCCCTCGGCGATGACCGGATCCCGGATCTCGTCCGCGTCCTGCCAGCGCTCGAGCCGGAGGAGGCGAGCTTCGTCCGCGATGAGCTCCGCTTCCGGCTCTCCGAGCTCCGATCGGATGCTGGCCTGCGGGCCTGGCAAGCGTGGAGCCTCGGGCGGGAGCGAGCGATCGCGGCACTCGAAGCCGCCGAGGCGCGTGGCGACCTGGACTGATCAGGCGACCCGCACGCCGTCCTGGTAGACGGAGGCGATCCGCTCCGCGAGCGTTCCGACCTCGAGCGGGTCCCCCTCGACGACGACGACGTCGGCCCGCTTGCCCGCCTCGAGGGTCCCGAGCTCGTCCTCGAGCCCCATGAGCTCTGCCGCTGAACGGGTGGTTGCCACGAGCGCGTCGATCGGCGACATGCCGCCCTCGACCATGAGCTCGAGCTCGCGGAGGTTCTCGCCGTGCGTCGTGACTCCGGAGTCCGTGCCCATCGCGACCTTGACGCCCGCCTCGACGGCCTTCGCGAACGAGGCGCGATGCGTCTCGACGACTTCGTGCGCCTTGGCGACCGATGCCTCCGGGATCGCGGCCCCCGCCGCCGCGGCTTCGATGACGCCCCGCGGCGCCACGAGCGTCGGCACGAGCCACGTCCCGCGGGCCAGCATCATCTCGATCGCCTCGTCGTCGAGGTAGATGCCGTGGTCGATTGAGCGGATGCCGGCGCGAATCCCGTTCTTGATCCCCGACGTCGCCTGCGCATGCGCCATGACCCAGATGCCGGCGGCGGTCGCCTCCTCCACGAGGACCTGGAGCTCCTCGAGCCGGAAGTGCGCGTGCGTCGGCCGGTCGCGCGGCGAGAGGACGCCGCCCGAGACGGCGACCTTGATGACGTCGGCGCCCATGCGCACGAGCTCGCGGACCTTCAGCCGCATCTCGTCGGGACCGTCGACGATCGTGCTGGGGACCCCCGGATGCGGCCCGGCGCGCAGGTCGATGCCGGAGGGCATCCAGCCGTCGCCGTGCCCGCCGGTCTGGCTGATCATCCCGAGGCTGATCTGCATCCGCGGGCCGCGGATGAGCCCGTCGTCGACCGCCTGCTTGACACCGAGGTCCGCGCCCCCCGCGTCGCGGATCGTCGTGATGCCGATGCGGAGCGTCGCCTCCAGGTTGTGCATCGCCTGGTAGAAGCGGTAGCTGAACGGCGTCTGGACGCGCCGCATCGTGTCGATCGTGCTGAACGTGACGTGGGTGTGGCAGTCGAACAGCCCCGGCAGGACGCTCTTGCCCTCCAGCTCGATCCGCTCGTCGCCGTCGAGCCCGCTCCCGACCTCGACGATCCGACCCTCCTCCACGGTGATGTCGGCGGCGACGGGGGCGGCACCGGTGCCGTCGAAGACGAGGCCGCCGGAGAAGAGCGTTCGTGTCATGCGTCGAGGCTAGCAGCCGGCAGCCGCTAGCATTGCTCGTTCATGAGCGACCAGCCCCCGGCCTACGTCTCGGTCGACATCGAAGCGGCCGGCCCGAGCCCGAGCCACTACGCGATGCTCGCGATCGGCGCCTGCCTCGTCGAGGATCCGTCGCGCGGCTTCTACGCGGAGCTGCAGCCGTGGAGCGACGAGGTCGACCCGGCAGCGATGAAAGTCCACGGCCTGTCGCTCGCCGAGCTGGCCCGGACCGGCGAGGAGCCGTCCGCCGCGCTGCGGCGCCTCGAGGTGTGGCTGACCGACGAGCTCGGCACACGGCGGCCGGTCTTCGTCGGGCACAACGCCGGGTTCGACTGGATGTTCGTGGCGGACGCGTTCCATCGGTACCTGGGCCACAATCCGTTCGGCCACGCGCCGCTCGACGCAAAGTCGTTCTTCGCCGGCCTGTCGGGAGCCGGCTGGACCGACACGACGCTGCCACAGGTCGCCGCGCGGTACGGCCAGCCGGCCCTGCTGCCGCATCACGCGCTCGAGGACGCGCGCATCCAGGCGCGCCTCTTCGCGGCCATGCTCGCGGAGTCGAAGGAGGGGAGATGAACGAGGAGCTCGGCAAGATCGTGGAGGCCGCGCGCAAGCTCGGGGTCGACGTCGACGAGCTCGAGGCGTCACGCTGGCTGACGGCCATCGCCGCGGCACCGGAGGGCGGCGACGTGGTGGTCGACGTCCGCGCCGGCGTCTACGGGCACCGGGTCAGCATGCTCGACTTCTCGCCGGTCGAGCTGGCGCACTTTCGGCGCATCGGCGAGATCGTCGGCTTCGAGGATCGAGCGGGGGTCGAGACGGCGCTTGCGCTGTCCGGGTCCGCCGCCCAGTCGAAGATCCAGACCCATCCGGGCGACGCCGACTACTTCGAGCGGATCAACATCCATGCGCCGTCGCGTGAAGCGGCCTGCCGCATCCTCGCCGAGGTGATGCGGGACAAGGCGCTTGCCACCCAGCGCGGCGACGGCTACCGGCTGATCGAGGTGAAGTTCGGCTCCGCGCCGTTCGACATCGTGGTCGACGGCGAGACGCGTCGCGCCGGCAGCGCCCTGTCGTGGCGCCCCGAGCAGGTCGAGACCGAGAGCATCGCCGGCATCCGTGCCGATGGCTCGGCGGTCGAGATCAGCTGGCAGGAGGCGTCCACCAACCCGGGCTGGTGCAAGCTCGACTGGGTCGTCGCTGACCCGGTCCACGGCACGCTGGCGAACGCCAGCAACATGCTCGACGTCACATGGGAGCAGCCGGACGGCACGATCACGCCGCTCGACGGCCACCTCGACGGCTACTTCCAGGAGGTCTACCTGGAGGCCGAGTCTATCCCGATCTTCTCGAAGGTCGTCCGCCAGGCATCGGCCGATGCGCTCGACTCGTACGTCGAGCAGCTCGAGCGCGAGGTCGCGAAGTACCTGACGAAAGACCTGAACTACGGCAAGGCGGCGAAGCGCATGTACAACGTCTTCCGGCTGACCGGACGCTACGTGGACGCCGCATATCTTCGCGAGCTGTTCGACGGACCGGCAGCGATGCTGTACCAGGTGTGGTCGCTGTTGCGGACGATCGACGATGCCTTCTCAGCCTCCGAGCCAACGACGCTGGGCGATGCCGAGGCGCATGCCGATGCGCTCATCGCGACCGTCACCGAGGCGCTCGAAGGACCGGAGGAGACCGAGATCGTCGGATTGCTGCTCGAGCTGCGGACGCGTCTCGGAGAGGCGGACGAGTCGCACGGGCTGACCGCCGACCTCGACGCCATCCGCGCGCGCGTGATCAACCTCGTGAACAGCTTCTTCCACGACCGCCTCGTCGGCGTTCCGAGCATCGCCTCGTACATCGACGAGGTCCGCGGCCCAGACGGCTCCGCGCCGAAGGGCTAGCATCGTTGACGCAATCCCACGTCCCGAATGGAGAACCGATGGCTGACCAACCGACGCGCCCGACGGGCGACCTCGACCTCTCGAAGCGCTACACGGCCCGCTTCAGGACCGAGCGCGGCGACATCGTCGTCGAGCTGTTCGCCGACAAGGCGCCGCTCACCGTCGAGAACTTCGTGAACCTGGCGCGCTCCGGCTTCTACGACGGAACGACGTTCCATCGGGTCATCGGCGGCTTCATGGCCCAGGGCGGCGATCCGACCGGCACGGGGACCGGCGGACCGGGCTACCAGTTCGGCGACGAGTTCCATCCCTCGCTGCGCCATGACAGCCCCGGCATCCTTTCCATGGCCAACGCCGGGCCGGGCACGAACGGCAGCCAGTTCTTCCTGACCTTCGGACCAACGCCGCACCTCGACAACAAGCACAGCGTGTTCGGGAAGATCACCGAGGGCATGGACGTCCTGCGCGCCCTGCGGGAACGCGACCCGCAACGCGACCGCGAGCCGGGCGACCGGATCGAGACGATCGAGATCGGCGAGTCCTAGTCCGCGGCTCAGGCGGCCCGCGACGGCTCGTACAGCAGGGAGAAGGTGGTCGCCGGGTCCGGGGCGAAGGCCATCCGGGTGTTGCAGGCGCTGCACACGAGCTCGTCATCGGTCTCGTCGACCGAGAAGACGACCTCGTCGCCGCACCACGCGCAGTCGAGAAGAATGTTCATGCGTCGCATGCTGAGCGCGGCTCGTGACAACTTGCGTGTCGCGATCCATCCGCCGGATGGATCAGTACGAATCGACCACTGACCGGCCGGCGGCTCATCGGCTAGGCTGACCGCGTCGGCTGCCCGGCTGGGAGGCCCTGCACCGGCGTTCGCCAGGATTGGCCTGGCGAGAGTACGCGCGCTCCCGGTAAGGCCAGACGTCTCTCCCGTGCGCGCGCCCTCGACACCCCGACTCGACGCCACAGTCGCCGACTGGCGCGCCTTCGGCGCGCGCCAGTACCGGCCATTTCGCGCCCTGGCCGTGGCCCAGGGCTTCATCGGCGCCCTGACCGGGCCCGCGATCACCATCCCCCTCCTGCTCGCGCTGGGCGCGCATCCGGCGCTGGCGACCGCGCTGGCGGTCCTTCCGGCGGCCGGCACGATGGCGCAGCGCTGGCTGCCCGCCGCCCTCGATCGCACCGAGGGCAACCTGCGCGGCATCGTCATCCTGTTCGCCACGATCGGGGAGCCGCGGGGCCTGCTCCTCGCCCTCGTCGTGGGGCTTGCCGCCATCGGCTGGCTGCCGGCATGGGCGGCGATCGCGCTCGTCGGCGTCGTCAGCGGCCTCATGGGGGCGCTCGGCGCGATCGCGTACAGCCTGCAGCAGTCGTGGTACCAGATCATCCTGCCGGAGGAGCAGCGTCGCCTCGTCGCGCCGCGCCTCGGCGGGATCGCGCTCGGCATCGGCTCGATTGTCCTGCTGCCGATCGCCTTCACGATCGACGCCCTCCTCGCCGGCGTCGGGCTGTGGGCGTATGCGGCGCCTCTGCTCGTCGCGGGCGTCGCCGGGCTCGTGCCGCTCGTCATCCTGCGCCGGCTGCCGGCGCCGGGGCGCATCCGGGTGCCGCGCCGGACGGCGTGGGCGGACGACGCGCAGGCTCGGCTGCGACGGCATGGCAACGTCATGACGCTCGCCCTTCTTTCCGCCGGCTTGTCGCCGTTCCTCTCGGTGTACGCGATCAGCGTCCTCGGCACCGGCGCGGGCTTCGCGATCGCCGTCAGCGCCGTGAGCTCCGGTACCCTCGTCCTCTCGTCGCTGTACGTGAGCGGCCACCTCCGTGGCGGCTCCTCGTCACGGCTGCTGCGCCGGTCCTTCCTCCTGCGCGGGTTCGCGCTCCTCCTCGGCCTGGCCGCCGCCCCTATGAACCCGCTCGCCCCGGGGGTCCTCGTCCTCGTCGCCGTGCTCCTGGCGATGGGCGATACCGCCGGACAGCTCTCGGCCAACGAACGCCTCATGCGCCTGGCGACCGGGCCGGGGGTGCTCGCCTTCCAGAGCCACTTCGTCGTGCGCAACGTCGGCGCGTACAGCGGCGGCGTCGCGGCCTCGTCGGCGATCATGCTGCTCGGGGGCTATCCGGCCTTCGCGATCCTCTTCGTGGCGGCCGGCGTCGGTCGGTTCGCCGCAGCACGCGCGACCGACCTTCCGAGCCGGGCCGCCTCACCGGCGCGCGGAGAACACGTCCCGGCCTGAACCCGCGCTTCGACAAGGCGCGCCACGCGAGGCTAGACGCGGGACTCCTGACCACGCATGC
>CAZKFP010000063.1:0-3037 GCA_964552085.1 uncultured Steroidobacteraceae bacterium | reverse complement strand
ACGCTGCGGTACGTGTACCCGTGGCGAGCCCGGCCCCGCGACGAGCGGCTGCGGGTCATCATGCCGCCCGGATCGGCCGACCAGCTCCTGGACCTGGCGAAGGGCGCCGGCAATGCTCGGCACTTCGAGGACTCGTTCCGCCTCGCCGAGCATGACGGGTCGTCACTCGTGAGCTTCGGTGGCATGGACCTGACGCCGATCGAGACCGTCCACTTCATCCCCTGCTGGGGCTTTCGGATCGAGGCCGACGGACGCCGGCTGGCGTACACCGCCGACACGGCTCCATGCGGTGGGCTGAGCGACCTGGCGAACGACGCGGACCTGCTCCTCAGCGAGGCGACGCTGCGCTCGCTCGACGAGGACGCCCGGGCGCCGGAGCCGCGCGGGCACCTGCTGCCGGCCGAGGCCGGCACCGCGGCCCGGGACGGCGGCTCGCGCCGCCTCATGCTGACCCACCTGCCGGTCGACGGTGACGGCTCCTGGGCCGGTGAGGGCGCGACCGAGTCGTTCGGTGCCGAGGTCGAGATCGCCGAGCCGAACCGCAGCTACGAGATCTGAGGCCGCCGCCCGCTAGTCGGAGACCCGGGCGCGTGCGATCCAACGATCCGCGCCCCACGTCGCGAGCGCCCAGGCCTGGCTGAGTGCAAGCGCCATGACAACCATGAGCACGGCGGCGAGCAGGGCGCCGGGGCCCGGGAACGCGCCGGCCATGACGAGCGTGGCGCCGACGACGAGCACGACGACGATGCCGACCATCATCATCGCGATCTTCGCCGCGGTCAGCATGAACCAGCCGAGCGAGTGGCCCTGCGCACGGCCCGCGAGCCAGAGGACGCAGGGGCCGGCGGCGCCGGCCAGCGAGGTGTAGATGCCGAAGCCGCCGAACAGCGCGCCGAGCCCGAGCCGCTCACCGCTCACGATCCAGACGAAGGTCCAGGCGGCCAGCAGTGTCGAGAGCGCGCCGACGCCGATGAGCCAGATGAGCAGGAGCGTGGCGGTCGGGCCCGAAAGCCGCTCGAGAACCTCGCCGTCCTCGGTCTCGACCAGCTCGGTCGGCCCGTCGCGCCGGGAGGGAGCCTCGCTCACGAAGCCGATGCGGCGAACGCCGACTCGAGGTCGTCGTGCAGGTCATCGACGGCCTCGATCCCGACCGACAGGCGCACGAGCGACGCTGGCACGGCCAGCGCGGAGCCGGCGACCGAGGCGTGGGTCATCGGCGCCGGCACTTCGATGAGCGACTCGACCGCGCCGAGCGACTCGGCCAGCGTGAAGAGCCGGGTTGCCGCGGCGAAGCGTCGCGCGGCCTCCTCGCCACCCCGCATCTCGAAGCTCAGCATCGCGCCGGGAAGGCGCATCTGGCGCGCGACGAGCTGCGCGGCGGGGTGATCGGGCATGCCGGGGTAGTGGATCCGCTCGACCTCGGGACGTTCGGACAGCCAGAGCGCGAGCACGAGCGCATTCGCCGATGCCCGCTCCATGCGCACCGCGAGCGTGCGCAGACCCCGCATGACGAGGAAGCAGTCGAACGGGCTCGGCACGGCGCCCGCGGCGTTCTGGTGAAAGCGCAGCTTCTCCGCCAGGGCGTCCGAGCGGGTCGCCACGAGGCCGCCGATGACGTCGGAGTGGCCGCCGAGATACTTCGTGGCGGAGTGGAGCACGAGGTCGGCGCCGAGCTCGAGCGGGCGCTGCAGGTACGGCGTCGCGAACGTGTTGTCGACGACGGTGATCGCGCCGGCCACAGCCGCCAGCCGCGCGATCGCGCTGATGTCGATCACCTTGAGCAGCGGGTTCGAGGGCGTCTCGACCCAGACGAGCTTCGGCGGCCGATCACCGCCGAGGACGCCGGCGACCGCGTCGAGGTCGCGCAGGTCGATCGTCTCGGTCTCGATCCCGTAGCGCCGCCAGACCTTATCGGCCAGGCGCCAGGTTCCGCCGTACACGTCGTCGCTCATGAGCAGCCGGTCGCCCGGCTCGAGCAGGTAGAAGATGTTCTGGGTCGCCGCCAGGCCCGAGGCGTAGGCGAAGCCGTGCGTCGCGTTCTCGAGCGCCGCGATCGCCGACTCGAGCGCGATGCGAGTCGGGTTGCCGGACCGTCCGTACTCGAATCCAGAGCGAAGGCCGCCGACGCCGTCCTGCTTGAACGTCGTGCTCATCTGGATGGCCGGCACGACGGCGCCAGTCTCCGGATCGGGCTCCGCTCCGGCGTGAACCGCGAGCGTCTCGAATCGGTCTGTCATCGGGTGCGCGGAAAGCCGAGGTCCACGCTCGAAGTACCAGGATCGGGCCAGCGCGCGGTGACGACCTTGCCGCGGGTGTAGAACTGGATCCCCTCCGGACCGTACATGTGGATGTCGCCGAAGAGCGAGTGCTTCCATCCGCCGAAGCTGTAGTACGCCACGGGGACCGGGATCGGCACGTTCAGGCCGACCATGCCGACGTTGACGTCGAACTGGTACTGGCGCGCGGCGCCCCCGTCGCGGGTGAAGATGGCGGTCCCGTTGCCGTACTCGTTGTCGTTCACGATCTTCAGGGCCGATGGATAGTCCGGCGCGCGCACGATCTCGAGCACCGGTCCGAAGATCTCGTTCCGGTAGCAGTCCATCTCGGGCGTCACGTTGTCGAGCAGGCTGACGCCCAGGAAGAAGCCCTTGCCTTCCCGGTAGAGCACGTGCTCGCGCCCGTCGACACGCAGCGTCGCCCCCTGGGCCGGGCCGCTGTCGAGGTACGTCGCGACCTTGTCGCGGTGCTCCTTCGTGATGAGCGGGCCCATCTCGGAGCCCTCCTCGTTGCCGGGGCCGACCGTGATCTTCGGCAGCCGCTGCTCTATGGCCTGCACGAGCGGGTCGGCGACGTCGCCGACGGCCACGACGACCGAGACGGCCATGCAGCGCTCGCCGGCCGAGCCGTAGGCGGCCGAGACGGCGGCATCGGCCGCCATGTCGACGTCCGCGTCGGGCAGCACGACCATGTGGTTCTTGGCGCCGCCGAGGGCCTGCACGCGCTTGCCGTTCTTCGTGCCGGTCTCGTAGATGTAGCG
>CAZKFP010000062.1:0-15825 GCA_964552085.1 uncultured Steroidobacteraceae bacterium | reverse complement strand
CGCGGCGGCGAGCCGGTCGGACGCGGCACGGCGGGCGGCAGTCAGGCCGGCGGCGATCGACGCGAGCGCCTCGCGGCGCTCGTCCTCCTCCGCGCGCAGTCGCTCCCGCTCCCCCTCCTGGTTCTCGAGACGCTCGAGCTCGGCGGCCGATGCCGCGCCGAAGTCGATGACCGCCTCCAGAGAGTCGCCGTACTTGCGCCGCAGGTCGTAGAGGAGGCTGAGCCGCTCCTCGGCCGTGGCCCGGCTCGCCGGGTCGAGCTCGACGGCGTCCGCGACGTCGCTCGCGTCACGCGCGAGCTCGGCCGCCTCGGCGGCGAGCGCCGCAGCGCGGTCGGCAAGGGGCGCGAAGCGTTTGTCGTGCTGGGCGGCGGTTGTCAGCCCGTGCTCGGCCGTCGAGAGCGCGTCGCCCGCGCCGCCGTCGTCGCGGAGCGCCCCGACCGCCTCTGCCGCCGAGCGAGCGATCGTCTCGGCGTGCGTCGCCGACCGCAGCTGCGCCTCGAGCTCGCCGTCCTCTCCGGCACGCGGTCCGGCCGCCGCGATCTCGTCGGCCTGGTGCCGGAGCAGCTCGACGCGACGCGCCAGCTCGTGCGCATCGGTCAGGAGCTCCGAGGCCGCGGCGCTCGTGGCCCGCCACGCGCGGTGCGCCTCCGCGACGGCACCGAGCAGCGGGTCGTGGCCGCCGTACCCGTCGAGCAACGCGAGCTGCCGCGCCGGCTCGAGCAGACGCTGCTGGTCGTGCTGGCCATGGATCTCGCCGAGCCTCCCGGCGAGCGCGGCCAGCGCGCCGACCGTGACCGCCCGATCGTTGACGCGAGCCAGCGAGCGTCCATCGGCGCCGACCTCGCGCCGAACGATGACGACGCCGTCGCCAGCGGCGACGAGCTCGGCCATCGCGTCGTCGTCGGGGACGAGCGGCGCGTCGAAGATCGCCTCGACGCGCGCCGCCTCGGTCCCGGAACGAACCTGGTCCGTGCTGGCGCGTGCGCCGAGCGCCAGCGCCACCGCGTCGACGACGAGCGACTTGCCCGCCCCGGTCTCGCCGGTCAGGACGCTGAAGCCCGGCGACAGGGAGAGGCGAACCGACTCGACGACGGCAAGGTTCTCGACGGTCAGCTCGCGCAGCGGCATCGGGCTCAGTATCGGGCCTAGTAGGGCAGCAGCGCTGCCTTCGTGCGCAGCAGGTCGTAGAAGGGCGTGCTGCCGGCGAGCTGGACCATCCGAAGCGGCTCGGGCAGCGCGTGAACCTCGACGCGATCGCCGACCGCCATCGGCAGATCGACCTGGCCGTCCAGGCTGACAAGGGCGCCGTCGTGCGCCTCGCGCAACGTCATGACGACCCGATGATCGTCCCCGGCGACGACGCTGTGCAGTGGCGAGAGGTACGCCGCGACCGGCGTGATGATCATGTTGCGCAGCCGTGGGTCGAGGATCGAGCCGCCCGCGCTGAAGCTGTACGCCGTGGAGCCGGTCGGCGTCGCGACGACGACCCCATCGGCGACATATGTCGCCAGGTGTGAGCCGGAGACCTCGACCTCGAGCCGGATCATGCGGACCCGCCTGCCACGAGCGACGACGACCTCGTTCAGGCAGGCATGGTCCTCCTCGCTGCCGTCGGAGCGGACGAGACGCACGCCGATCCGGAAGCGATCCTCGACCTCGAACTCGCCGGCGGCAACCTGCTCGAGCGCCGTCTCCAGGCCATCAGGCTCGACCTTGGCGAGGAAGCCGACGCGCCCGAGGTTGACGCCGAGCGCCGGCACGCCCGAGCCGCCGATTGCCCGCGCGGCGCGCAGGAAGGTCCCGTCCCCGCCGAGGACGCAGAGCAGATCCGTCGTGCCGATCTCGGCACCGATTCGCGCCTCGTCCTCGCCCGGCGCATCCCACGCCTCGAGGTCGCGCGACCGGCACCAGGCGCGGCCGCGTTCGAGGAGATCGGGTGCCCGGTCGCTGTACGGGTTGACAGCGAAACCGATGCGTCTCATTCGTCCCCGGGCTCGCTCGACGCCAGGCGGCTCGCGATGCGATCCACGCTGCGCCGCAGCTCGGCGAGCTCGGCGGCCAGGTCCCTCGGCTCGGTGACCGCGGCATACGAACGGTCCAGGCCGGCCGCGATGAGCGCGCGCATGAGGCCCGACGGCGAGACGCCGCGCGCCGCTGCCGCCTCCTCGACGCGCGCGAGCAGGCCGTCCGGCATGCGGAGGCTGACGATCTGGCGCATCGTGTCGGGCGAGGGCTCGTGGGCGGGCGGCTCCACGACCTCGATCCCTTCGAAGCCGATTCCGAGCTGCTCGACCTGCGCGGCCGCGGCGCGCCTGCGCTTCATGCGCATGATCGTAATACGCCCGTGCTACGCCAGAGCGCGAATCGCCGCGTCGATCCTCTCCTCGATGTCCCCCGCCACGGCACCGGCCCGCACAAGGTCGAGGAAGAACTCGACGTTGCCGTCCGAGCCGGTGATCGGCGAGCGAACGACGTCGCGCGCGCCGAGGCCCGCCCCAGCTGCACCCTCCACGACCTCGCGCAGCACGCGCGCCCACGTCTCGGGCTCGCGCACGACTCCGCCGGGTGGCACGTCGTCGCGCGGCGCCTCGAACTGGGGCTTCACAAGCGCCACGACGCGGCCGTCGTCGCCGAGGAGGGTGTGCACTGCCGGCAGCACGACGCGCAGGCTGATGAAGCTGAGATCGAGCGTCGCGAGGTCGACAGGCTCCGGCAGCTCGCGCAGGTCGCGCAGGTTCGTGCGCTCCATGCTCACAACGCGCGGATCGTCTCGCAGCCGCTGGACGAGTTGCGCGCGCCCGACATCCACGGCGTACACGGCCCGGGCGCCGCGGGCGAGGAGGACGTCGGTGAAGCCACCGGTCGAGGCGCCCGCGTCGAGCGCGGCGAGACCGCCCGGATCGATCGCGAAGGCGTCGAGCGCGCGCTCGAGCTTGGCGCCGGCGCGGCTCGCCCAACGCGGTCGCTCGACGAGCGCGACCGGCGCGTCCGCGGCGACGAGCTGGCCGGCCTTCAGCCGGCGTGTCCCGTCGAGCTCGACCGCCCCGGCGACGATGAGGGCCTGCGCCTCGGCCACCGAGCGCGCGAGCCCACGGTCGGCGAGGAGCTGGTCGAGCCGGATGCGGGCCACGCGGCGATGGTAGGCCCCGGTCCCGCGGCCCGTCGGAGCTAGGCGGCGGACACCTTCGAGCGGCGCGGCCCGATGGCCGGCAGGCCGAGCGCCTCGCGCACCTGGGCACGGATGCCGGCGGCGTCGATCCGCTGCTGCGCCCGCAGATCATCGACCGCGCCGTGATGGACGAAGCCCTCGACGAGGGCGACCTTGTGCAGCGGGACGTGGATGCCGGCGCGGTTGAGCGCGTCGAGAACGCCGTCGCCGAACCCGCCCATCGCCGCCGACTCCTCGGCCGTGACGACGAGCCGCTTGCCGGCCGCGTGCTCGGCGATGAGCGCCTCGTCCATCGGCTTCGCCCAGCGCGCGTTCATGACCGTCGCGGAGAGGCCGTCGGCCTCGAGCTCGGCCGCGACGACAAGGAGACGCTGGACGATCGGTCCGAACCCGACGAGAAGCAGGTCGTCGCCCTCGCGCAGCACCTCGCCACGACCGACCTCGAGCATGGCGCCGTCGCGGTCGGCGAGGTCCTCGCCCGCATCACGCGGGTAGAGCAGCGCCATCGGCCCCGGATGGCCCAGGGCGGTGACGACAAGGTCGCGCATCTCCTGCTCGTCCTTCGGCGAGGCGATCGCGAGGTTCGGCAGCGCGCGCATCGCGGGCAGCATGAACATGCCCTGGTGGCTCGTCCCGTCCTCGCCGACGAGCCCGGACCGATCCAGCCCGAGCAGCACCGGGACGTCGTTCTGGCAGACGTCGTGGACGAGCCCGTCGAACGCCCGCTGTCCGAAGGTCGAGTACAGCGCCACGACCGGGCGCATCCCGGCCAGGCCGAGCCCGGCGGCCATCGTCACCGCGTGCTGCTCGGCGATCCCGACGTCGTGGAAGCGCGCCGGGAAGTGCTCCGCGAAGCGGGAGAGCCCGGTCCCTGTCGGCATGCCGGCGGTCACCGCGCAGATGCGCGCATCGGTCTCCGCCTGGCGCACGAGCTCCTCGACGAACGTCTGGGTGTACGTCTTCGGCTTGCGCTTCGGGGCCGTCTCGGCCGGGAGCGGCTCCTCGGTCGGGTCGATGAGGCACAGGTCGATCGGCGGCAGCGAGGCGCCGTGGAAGCTCATCGAGTCCTCCTCGGCGGGCGCGTAGCCGCGGCCCTTGATCGTCTTCACGTGGAGGAGGACCGGTGCCCGGAGCTGGAAGGCGGCCTCGAAGGCCGCCTCGAGCTCGGCGAGGTTGTGGCCGTCGAGGACGCCGATGTACGTGATCCCGATGTCCTCGAAGAACCCGACCTTCGCCCACGAGCGCTTGAACCCCTCCTTCGCCCAGGCGAGCAGGTCGAAGGCCGGCTTGCCGATGAGCGGGATACGCGGCAGCGCGCGCTGCGTCGCGGACTTCGTCTCCTGGTAGGCGCGCGACAAGCGCATCTTGTTCAACATGGTCGAGAGCCCGCCGACCGACGGGCTGATACTCATCTCGTTGTCGTTGAGCACGATGAGCAGCGGGTGCTTCGTGTGCCCGAGGTGGTTGAGCGCCTCCATCGTCAGGCCGGAGCCCATGGCGGCGTCGCCGACGCAGACCGCGATCCGCTGGCGTCGCGCCGGGTCGGCCGTCGGCCTCGCATCCCGGGCCGTCGCGAGCCCGACGCCGATGCTGACGCCCGTCCCGGCATGGCCGCCGTCGAAGACGTCGTGCTCGCTCTCGCCGCGGCGCGGGAAGCCACCGATGCCACCGACCTGGCGGAGCGTGTCGAACCGGTCCCAGCGACCGGTCAGCAGCTTGTGCGCGTACGCCTGGTGTCCGGTGTCCCACACGATTCGATCGCGCGGCGAGCTCATGACGCGGTGGAGGGCGAGCGTGATCTCGACCGCGCCGAGGGAACTCGCGAGGTGACCACCTGTGCGGTGGACGGTGCGGATCATCTTCTCGCGCAGCTCCGTCGCCAGGACCTCCAGCTGATCCGGCGTCAGGCCGTGGATCTGCGCCGGTTCGCGAATCGTCTCGAGCAGAGTCAAGGAAGGGATGCCCTCATGGAGTCGCACGGAAGTATAGGACCGATGCGGTCCACCTTCAGACGAGCGGCTTGCTGAAGACGTTGCTCGTTCACGGGAGCGTCACGCTGATGTCCGAAAGGTCGGCGCGCGGGATGCGGGTCACTCGTCGCCCGCGAACGCCACCGTGCTGAGGAGGGCGTTCTCCGCCTGGCGCGAGTCGAGCCGGCTGTGCTGCACGACGATCGGCACGTCCGACTCGATCAGGCTGGCATACGCGGTGTCGCGCGGGACCGGCTCCGGATCGGCGAGGTCGTTGAACCGCTGGTGGACCGTGCGTCGCGCGGGCACCGTCAGGCGGTACGGCCCGGCGGGGTCGCGATCCTCGAAGAAGATCGTGATCTCCACGTGGGCGTCCGCGTCGCCGACGTTCAGCAGGCACGCGGTCTCGTGGCTCGTGAGCTCCGGCGAGGGGCCGGTGCTGGCGCCGGGGATCCAGCCTTCCGGAATGGCCCAGCGACGACGTCCGAGGGACTGCCCCACCTCAGACCTCCTCGGGCTCGGCCCCGGTCACGCCTCGCCTGCCGAGCTCGGTGATCGTCAGCTCGGCCTCGCGCAGGCGCGTCTCGCAGGCCGCGTGCAGGCGCAACCCCTGCTTGTAGAGCTCGATGCTCTCCTCGAGGCCCGTGCTGCCGGCCTCGAGCCGCTGGACGGTCTGCTGCAGGGCCACGACGAGCTCGTCGAACGGGTGTCGGGCGAGCTCCTCGTCCGTCAGGACGGCCAGCTTCGCGTCATCGATCACGTGAACAGCTCCTCGGCTCCCTCGGGACGCGCCTCCTCGACGCGGGTCGCCACGGTACCGCGCGCCAGGATGACCTGGAGCGGATCGCCGGCGGCGACCGCCGACGCGTCGCGCAGGATCCGCCCGTCCGCGGCGCGCGCCACGGCATAGCCGCGATCCAGCGTGGCGGACGGCGACAGCGTGCGCAGGGCGTCTTGCGCGGCCGCCACGAGCGTCCGGCGACGCTCGACGCGGTCGTCGAGCGCGCGGCCGCCGCGGTCGATCAGGTCGGCGGCACGCTGGCGGGCGCTCCCGATGTCCGGGGCCAGCCGAGCGAGCGCTCGCTGCTCGCCCCCGACGAACCGGCGACGCTCCGCGGCTCGGCCAATGAGCGCGGTCGCCGCCCGGTCGCGGAGCCGGCCGAGGATCGTCATCAGCTGCGTCCCGTCCGGCGTCGCCAGCTCCGCCGCGGCGCTCGGTGTCGGGGCGCGAAGGTCCGCGGCGAAGTCGGCGAGGGTCGTGTCCGACTCGTGGCCGACGCCGACGATGACCGGCACCGGCGCATCCGCCACGGCGCGCACGACGCGCTCGTCGTTGAAGCTCCACAGGTCCTCGAGCGAGCCTCCGCCTCGGGCCAGGATGATCGTGTCGAGCCGCTCTTGCGCGTACAGTCGCTGGAGGGCGCGCACGATCGCCGGCGCCGCGGTCGCTCCCTGCACGACGCTCGGGCTGAGCACGAGCTCGACGATCGGGTAGCGCCGGCGCAGGACGTTGTTGATGTCGCGCCACACGGCGCCCGTGGGCGAGGTGACGACACCGATCCGGCGCGGCCAGCGCGAGATCGGCCGCTTGCGGCCCTCGTCGAACAGGCCGGCGGCGGCCAGCTCGCGACGGAGCGCCTCGTAGCGGGCGTGCAGGTCTCCCGCGCCGGCGGGCGTGAGCGACTCGACGTAGAGCTGGTAGACGCCCTGGGGCTCGTACGCGCGGACGCGGCCGTGGATGATCACGTTCATCCCGTGCTCGGGACGGACGACGGCCCGCGCCAGCTCCTCGCGGAAGAGCGCGGCGCGCAGCTGGCTGTTCGCGTCCTTCAGCGTGAAGAAACAGTGTCCCGACGGCGGGAAGGATGGCTGGCTGACCTCGCCCTCGACCCACACGTCGGCGAGGACCGCATCGGCGTCGAGGAGGCCTCGGACCCGGCGGTTGAGATCGGTCACGCGCAGGATGCGGGGCGCCGGCGCGGCGCTTGAGGCAGCGGACGCGGGCTCCGGCTCATCCGGCTGCGCATCCCACAGGGACGGCTGATCGGCCATGCCTAGCCGCACATCGGCTACTGGACCCGCGTCACGTAGTCGCCGGTGCGGGTGTCGACGCGCAGCGTGTCGCCCTCGTTCACGAAGAGCGGCACCTGGACGACGAGCCCGGTCTCGAGCGTTGCGGCCTTCTTCGCCCCGGTCGCGGTGTCGCCGGCGAAGCCGGGATCGGTCTGCGTCACCTTCAGGTCGACCGTGACCGGCAGGTCCACGCCGAGGATCTCGTTCTCATGAGAGCTGACGAAGACCTCGGTGTTCTCGACGAGGTAGCGCGCATCGTCGCCGAGCATGGCCGCCGCGATGGTGAACTGGTCATACGTCTCGTTGTCCATGAAGTGATACGTGTCGCCGTCGCTGTACAGGTACTGCACCCGGCGCTGCTCGACGCGGGCGCGCGGCCAGCGCGTTCCGGCCTGGAACGTGCGCTCCACGATGTCACCCTTGCGGACGTTCTGGAGCTTCATCCGGACCTGCGCCGAGCCGCGCGCCATCTTGATGTGGGTCCAGTCGAGGACCTTCATGAGCTGCCCGTCGAGCTCGATGATGACGCCCTTCTTGACGTCGCCGGTGCTGATCAATCGTCGCTCCCCTTCATGAACCAATGCGGTGCGCGGCTCAGGATACCGTTCAGCCGACGACGAGTGGCTCGCGCGGCGAGGTCGTGAGCAGACGTGGGCCGGACAACTCGAGCGCGACGATGTCCTCGATCCGGATGCCGGTCACGCCCGGCAGGTAGATGCCCGGCTCGACGCTGAAGACCATCCCCGCCTCGAGCGTGTACGCCTCCGACTTCCGCAACCGGGGCGGCTCGTGCGTCTCGAGGCCGATGCCGTGCCCGAGGCCGTGGCCGTACGGCTCGACCCCGGTCTCCTCGATCCGCCGCCGCGCGATCCCATCCAGCTCCTGGCCATTCGCGCCGATGGCGATCGCGTCGATCGCGGCCTGCTGCGCCTCGCGCACGGCGTCGTGGTAGGCCCGAATCTCATCGGGCACCTCGCCCACGAACACGGTGCGCGTCATGTCCGAGCGATAACCGTCGACCGTGCAGCCGAAGTCGATGAGCAGGACGTTGCCGCGCTCGACGGCGGCGTCCGAGGGCCGTCCGTGCGGCATGGCGGCACGCGGACCGGCGAGCACGATCGTGTCGAACGCCAGCCCCTCGGCGCCGTTCGTCCGGAAGAACGTCTCGAGCTCCCAGGCAACCTGGCGCTCGGTCATCCCCACCCGGATGATGTCGACGAGGTGCGTGAAGCATGCGTCGCCCAGAGCGCAGGCGCGGCCGATCGCGGCCACCTCGTCGGGCGTCTTCAGGATCCGCAGCGGGACGAGCTCCTCGTCGATCGCGTGAAGCTCGACGCCGGGTGCCGCTTCGGCCAGCGCCGCCCAGTCGGCGTGGCTGACCACGGCGGCCTCGAGGCCGAGCGCGGAGATCCCGTGCTCGAGCAGGATCGGCGGCAGCTCGTCGTGCATCGGGCCGCTCGTCTCGACGAGGTCCCAGCCGGGCGCCTCGAGGCGCGCCTGCTCCGTGTAGCGCGAGTCGGCCAGGATGAGGCTCGCCGCGCGCGTGACGAGGAGCGTCCCGGACCACCCCGAGGTCGGCCCTTCCGCGTCGCTCAGCCGGAAGCCGCTGAAGTAGCGCTTGTTCGCGCTGCGTGACACGGCGATCGCGTCGAGCGCGTGCTCGTCGAGCAGGCGCCGCAGCGCCGCCAGGCGCGCATCGGTGGCTGCCGGCGTGGCGGTCGTCATTGTCCGGCGCACTCTTCCCTGGCCTTGGCCACGAGCGTCTCGTGCTCGCCGTTCGTGCGCGAGAAGTAGTGCGATCCATCCCGCGTGCCGCCGGGGCAGCCGGCGACGAAGTAGAGGTAGCCGTCGTCGAGCGGGGCGCTCGCGATCGCCGCGATCGAGCCGATGCGGGGCGCCGCGATCGGCATCGGCGGCAGCCCCGGTCGCGCGTACGTCTGGAATCCGCCCAGGAAGTCAGGCAGCGCAAGCTCGCCTCCGGCGACCTGAAGCTGCGGCCACCAGTCGATCGAGCCCCACTCGTCGACCGGCGTCATCGGCCCCTCGGTCCCGGCCAGGAGCGGGTGCCCGACCGGGCGCACCTCGCCGGTGACGAGGCCGTACTGCAGCGTCGGGTCCGCATTGAGCAGCCCGACCGTCTGCGCATTGTCCGGGTTCAGGAATCGGTTCGTGTAGACCGCCGCGATGTGCGGCCGCTCCTCGTCGATGACCGCCTCGCGCTCGACGAGGCTGGCGATGATGACCGCCTCGTCGATCGAGAGGCCCTTGGCCGCGATGCCGTCGCGGATCTCCTGCGTGAGCGCGGTACCGAACTCGCCGAGCAGACGCTCGACGACCCTGCGGGGCGTGGCGTCAGGCCCGCTGATCTGGTACTCGAGCGTCTCGGGCAGGATGTACCCCTCGAGCGACCGACCAGCCGGCAGGTCGGCGAGGAAGTCGAACTGGTTGAGCAGGTCGGCCGGCGGCGCCTGGAGGAGCGTCGCGAACTCCTCGGTGTTCATCGTCATCTCGCTGGCGGCGAAGGCCGCAACGACCTCCTCGAGGCGCAGGCCCTCGCGAATCGTGACGCTCGTCGTCGGGCCGAACGCGACGCCCTGCAGCGCCGCCACGATCTCGGATGGCCGGAGCGTCGGCGAGAGGTCGTAGCTCCCGAAGTTCAAAGTGCCCTCGCGCCCGGCCGTGATCACGGCGTACTGGAAGGCGATCTCGCTCGCGATGACGCCCTCCTCGTGGAGGAGCCGGCCGATCGACGTGTCGGTCGCGCCCTGCTCGACCGTGATCGTCACGCGGCGCTGCTCGTCGGACGCGGGCTCGTCGGCGAGCACCTCGGGGCGATACCACTGCACGAAGTCCTGCACGATGCCGTGCTCGATGGCGCCGGGGTTGTCCTCCACCCAGGCCATGACGCGCGGCGCGAAGAAGACGTTGAAGCCGAAGATGAGCGCCACCCCGAGGAGGGCGATGGAGCCCGCGAGCCACAGGAGGAGGAGGAGGGGCTGGACGCGCTTCCGACGACGGACGGGCCCCTCGCGATGCTCGCGCAGCGCCCGAATGCGCGAGGTGCGCCGCTCCTCGTACTCGCCGGGCGTGGGGCGTCGGGTCATTCGGTCTCCTCAAGGCGATGGGGGCCCGGCCGCCGGGCGTCCAGATATTGTTGCAGGATCAGGCAGGCGGCGGTCGAGTCCACCTCGCCCGATGCCCGGGACCCTCTCGCCCCTGCGGCCGCCAGGCGCTCCCGGGCCTCCCACGATGTCAGCCGCTCGTCCTCGAATGCCACCTCCAGGCCGATCTCGTCTACGGCGGCGCCGAAGCGGCGGGCCGCGGCCGCCTGCTCGCCCTCGCCGCCGTCCAGGTGGAGCGGCAACCCGATGACGACGAGCGTCGCTCCCTCGCTCCCGCACAGCTCGGCGAGGCGCGCAAGGTCGGCGTCCAGGTTGCGACGCCGAATCGCCGTACGAGCAAACGCCATGCCGGTTTCGGTGTCGCCGACCGCGATGCCGAGGCGCCTCGCGCCGTGGTCGATGCCCACGACGCGCATCACGATCCGCCCGGCACCGGCTCGGCCCCCTCGACGCCGGTGACCTCGACCGTGATGCGCCACTCGTTCGCCGGGACCGACTCGACCCACGTGGGCCAGAGCGAGACCTCCGCCTCCCCGAGGTCGGCGAGCGCGGTCTCCGCCTCGTCGACCGAGAGCCCGATGACGCGCTCGATGACGACGTCCGGGTCGGGCACGACGGCGGAGCGGCCGCTGACCGTCACGGCGACCTCCAGGCGGGCTCCGTCACGTGACACCTCGCCGATGCGCACGCTCGTCGCATCCGCGAGGAGCAGGTGGCCGGCGGGGACGAGGTCGGCCTCGCCCTCGAAGCGCTCCCGGGCCCGTGCGACGACGACGTCCGGGTCGGCCGTGAGGCGGTCGTACGCGAGCTCGCCGCGGATCTCGACCTGCTCGGTGTCGCGCCTGCCGACGAGGTCATCGGGCTCGGTGATGACGGGCTCGGGCGGGTCGGCCGGATCGGCCACGAGCCCGTCGTCGGTGCCCTCGAGCGCCGTGACCACGGCCGCCTCGAGCGCCTCGCGCAACGAGGCGCGCGCCGCGTCGACGTCGGCCTGGCTGATCTCGATGCCGGTCGTGTCGACGCCACCCGCCGTCGCCTCCTGGTTGACGACGAGCTGCTCGGGGTTGTCCGGGAACCCGCGGAGGTCCGACGCGGCCGGATCGCTCAGGACCCGGTCGATCGCAAGTGGCGGCACGTTCGCGGCCGGGCCGACCGCGCTGGCCTCGACGTCGACCATCGCCTCGCCGGCCTGGATGAGGCCGGCGGGCGTGAGCCTGCCGCGCGGCACGGTGACCTCGGTGAGCGTCGCGAACGCCTGGAGCTCGGCGGCGACGAGCGTTCCCGCCTGGACGGTCACCGGCCTGATGTTCCAGTTCAGGAACGTGACGGCACCGGCCGCGCGCGACTGGAT
The DNA here is from genome assembly GCA_964552085.1 of uncultured Steroidobacteraceae bacterium. GTDB lineage: Bacteria > Chloroflexota > Limnocylindria > QHBO01 > QHBO01 > JACDBZ01. The sequence continues at coordinate 4,140 of CAZKFP010000062.1, read as the reverse complement.
CGGATACGTACCCGTGGCTGTCACGACCGCCGTCGCCATGACGGTGCCGCTCGTGCGCTCGGCGTCGCTGACCGCGATCGCATACGGCACCGGCCCGATCGACTCGCTGCGCGGGGTGATGCGGATCGTGGCGGCCGGCAGGATCATCGTGGCCGACACGACGGCGGTGAGCAGGACCGCGGCGGCGGCCGCGAGCACGGGGACGAGCGGGCCGACGCGCCGGGCGCGGCGGGCGCGGGCGCTCGCCGGCCGCGCGACGGGGCGCGGACGCACCTCGGTGTCGGCGGAGACGAGCGGGGCGGCGGCGAGGGTGGCGGCGGTCTGGGACGACGCCGGCCCGCGCACGACGTGGATCGCGGCGTGGCGCGGGGCGGCCACTGCCGCCGGATCGGCCGGCGTCGCGAGGCGAGCGTCCTCGACCGAGCGATACGCGGTCAGCCCGGCCTCGGCGGCCAGCGATCGGGTGAGCTCGTCGCCCACGACGGCGAGCTCCCGCCCCTCGGCCTCGCCGGCTCGCGCGAGGAGACGCAGGGCGACGACGCTCGAGGTGGCGCGCGAGCGACCCGGAGCAACGACGACGACCCGGCCGGGATCCGCCACGCGGACGCGGCGGACGACGGCGGTGATCTCGTCGTCCGCCTCGAGGTAGAGCAGGGTCGGTGCGTCGCTCACAGCTGCATCTCGCGAACGACCCCGCGCATCGCGCGATCGACCGCCGACGCTCCGGCATCCAGGATGAGCGCCTGGTGCGCGAGGGCCATGGGCGTGACGTCCTGGCGCGTGCCCAGGCGGCCCGTCGCGTCGCGCAGGCCGACGACTTCGTCGGGCGCGAGGGCCCGGACGACCGGCCGGCGCGCGAACGGCAGGCGGGCCCACCAGTCGTCCTCGTCGAGGACGGCGCCGATCTGGGGCAGGTCCGCGCCACCGCCACAGAGCAGGATGCGGCCCGGCAGGAGCTCGCCGCCGGCGAGGTCGCCGATCATGAGCTCGACCCCGGTGCGCCAGATGCGGGCATCCTCGAGGAGCGTCTCGGCCACCTCGTCGCGCCGATCGTCGGCCGCGCCGAGCTTCGCGCGTTCGGCCTCGGCGAACGAGACGCCGAGGCGCTCGACGAGCCCCTTCGTGAACGCCCGGCCGCCGAGGGCCAGCATCTTCGTGCCGCTGATCCCGCCACCACGCACGAGCGCGACATCGGTCGTGCCGCCACCGATGTCGACGAACACGGCGCCCGCGTCGCCGAGCTCACCGGGATCGAGGCAGGTCGCCACCGCGTACGGCTCCGCGATGACGCCGAGCAGCTCGAGCTCGAGCGCGTTCGCGACCGACTGCAGCGCGCCGAGGTGGACCATCGGCGCGAAGGCGTTGAAGACGTGGAGATCGACCTGCGCGCCGGTGAACCCGATCGGGTTACTCACGGCATAGCCGTCGATCTTCATCTCGACGATCGCCGCATGGACGAGGCGCACGTCGAGCCGATCGACGCCGGACTCCCAGCGAATGCGCTCCTCGGCCTCGCCGAGCGCGCGGTCCTGCGCCCGCTGCACGAGCCGCTCGAGCTCCGCCTCGTCGAGCGGTCGTCGCGGATCGTCGCGACGCGTCGTGAGCGTCGAGGTCGCGCCCTTCACGAGCTCCCCGGCGATCCCAATGACGGCCGCGACCGGCCGGCGACCGGCCATCGCCCGCGCCTCGTCCATCGCGACCCGGCAGTTGGCGACGACGGCGTCGATGTCACTCACCGTGCCCGACTGCATGTGGGCCAGGCCCTGTCGCTGCCGGCCGCTGCCGTGAACGACGCCGAGCAGGCGGCCCTCGTCGTCCGTCTCGACGGAGAGCACGAGCGCCTTCGCGAACTCCGTGCCGATGTCGAGCGCGGCGATGGCGGCCGGATCGCTGCGCCCCGTCCGGCGCAGGCGATCGGTGACGCGCTCCCACAGGTGCCCGGCGGCGATCACGATGGGCGAGTCAGGTCGACTCGATCCGCTCGAGCGCCTCGAGCGCAAGGCGCCCCGACTCGCGCAGAGCATCGTCGAGCTTCGACGCGTCCTTGCCGCCGGCCTGGGCCAGCTCGGGGCGTCCACCGCCGCCCCCGCCGATGATCGGCGCCGCCTCGCGCACGATCAAGCCCGCGTCGAACCCCTCCCCCACGAGGTCCCGGCTGGCCGCCACGAGCAGTGATGGCCTGCCGTCCACATCCCCGCCGATGACCGCGACGAAGCGCCCGGTCATGCCACGCAGGTCATCGGCGAGACCGCGCAGGGCCGTCGCGTCCGCATCGGGAAACCGCTGGACGACGACCTTCGCCGTGCCGGCCTCCCGCGCGCCGTGGAGCGCGGCCGCCGCGTCGAGGCGGGCCGACGCCGCGCGCGGCGCCTTCGCAGCCTTCTCCGCGTCGCGCAGCCGGCCGAGCAGCGCCTCGACACGCTGGGGCACGTTCTCCTCCCGCTCGCCGAGCAGCTGGGCCGTCGCGCGCAGGGCCTCGAGCCGCTCGCCGACAAGCTCGGTCGCGGCCTCACCCGTGACCGCCTCGATCCGCCGCAGCCCCGCTCCGATGCTCGACTCGCCGGTGATGACGAGGTGGCCGATCTGCCCGGTGGCGGCGACGTGCGTGCCGCCGCACAGCTCCTTGCTGTAGCCGTCGACCTGGACGACGCGCACCGCCTCCGGCAGGTACTTCTCGCCGAAGAACATGTCCGCGCCGAGCGCCTGGGCCCGCTCCATCGGCATGAGCTCGGGGTGGACGGGCGCATCGCGCCGGATCTGGGCGTTCACGAGGCGCTCGACCTCGCGCAGCGCCTCCCGCGGCGTCGCCGACTGCGCCGGAAAGTCGAAGCGCAGCGCCTCCGGGCCGACCCACGAGCCCGCCTGCTTCGCCTGCTCGCCGAGCACGTCGCGCAGGGCGCGGTGAAGCAGGTGCGTGCCGGTGTGGTTGCGCGCCGCCCCCCATCGACGTGCCTCGTCGACCTCGGCCCGGACCGTGTCGCCGACGCGCAGTGACCCCTCCAGCTCCCCGAGGTGCACGATCGCGTCGCCGCTCCGCTGCGTGTCCGCCACGCGCAGCCGTCCGTCACCGCCGATGAGCTCGCCGCGGTCCCCGATCTGGCCGCCGCCCTCGGCGTAGAACGGCGTCCGATCGAGCACGACCGCGACCGGGTCGCCGGGAACGACGGCGAGGACGCGCAGGCCGTCCGCCCTCGTCTCGTTCGGATAGCCGATGAACTCGCTGCGCAGCCCTGCGACCTCCGGGTCGAGCTCGAGCGCGCCGCGCTTCTCACCCCGCGACCGCTCCCGCTGCTCGGCCATGGCCGCTTCGAAGCCGGCACGGTCGACCGTGATGCCGCGCTCGGCCGCCATCTCGACGGTGAGGTCGACCGGGAAGCCGAAGGTATCGTGCAGGCGGAAGGCGTCGGCGCCGCTGATCGCACCCCCCACCGCGACGAGCTCCTCCAGCCGCGCGCTGCCGGCCTCGAGCGTGCGTGCGAACTTCTCCTCTTCGGCGGCGATCCCGTCGAGGATCGCGTCGCGCCCCGCCCGCACGTGCGGGTACGCCTCGCCCATCAGGTCGATGACGACGGCCGACGTCTCGCGCAGGAACGGCGTCGTGATCCCGAGCAGCCGGCCGTGGCGCACGGCGCGTCGGATGATGCGGCGCAGGACGTACCCCGCGCCCTCGTTCGACGGCGCCACGCCCTCGGCGAGGAGGAACGTCATCGCCCGCGAGTGGTCCGCCACGACCTGGTAGCTGAACCGCTCGGACTCCACGGTGTCGGGGTCGTGGCCGATGAACGACGCGAGACGCTCGATGATCGGCACGAACAGGTCGGTCCGGTAGTTCGAGTCGACCCCCTGGATCACCGACGTGAGCCGCTCGAGACCGGTGCCGGTGTCGACGCTCTGCATCGGCAGCGGAGTCAGGGTGCCATCCGCCGCACGGTCGTACTGCATGAAGACGAGGTTGCCGACCTCGAGCCAGCGCGGGCAGGTCTCGGAGTGGTCGGGGATGCAGTGCGGACCCTCCGAGAGCTCTGCGCCGCGGTCGTAGTGCAGCTCGCTGCACGGACCGCAGGGACCGGTGTCGCCCATGCGCCAGAAGTTCTTCTCGTCGCCGGCCGCGACGTTTCCCCAGCGCACGATCCGATCCGG
>CAZKFP010000061.1:0-6393 GCA_964552085.1 uncultured Steroidobacteraceae bacterium | reverse complement strand
TGATCGGATCGCCTCGACGGCCACCGCGTTGTGCAGCGGTGCAAGCTGACCGATGGCGGCGACCGCCTCCACCACCTCGTCATCGACCGGCGTCGGGTCGCGGAACCGATCGCCGCCATGGACGACTCGGTAGCCGACGGCGTCCGCCGCGTCGTCTTCGAGCAGCCGGCCGATCAGCTCTTCGACGCTCGCGCCACGGTCATCCCGAGCGGTCGCATCGGTGCCCCAGTCGACCTCGGCCCGGGCGAGCGACTCGTCGCCGGGCAGCTCGACCAGGCTCCCCTTGAGCGTGCTCGAGCCGGGGTTGAGGACGAGGACCCGCATCGGCAGCCTCAGCCCGGCCAGGTCCAGTCGCGAACCTCCGGATCGTCGTCGCCGTGCTCGCGGGTGTAGGCGCGTGCGCGGAGCCGGCGGTCGGCCATCTCCTGGCGGACATGCGCCGCACGCGCCGCCAGGCCCGGGACGCGATCGATCACATCCATGACGAGGTGGAAGCGGTCGAGGTCGTTGAGCATGACCATGTCGAATGGCGTCGTGGTCGTGCCCTCTTCCTTGTAGCCGCGCACGTGGATGTTGTCGTGGTTCGTGGCCCGGTACGTGAGGCGGTGGATGAGCCACGGGTACCCGTGGTAGGCGAAGATGATCGGCTTGTCGGTGGTGAAGAGCACGTCGAACTCCGTGCGCGACATTCCGTGCGGGTGCTCCTTCTCGTCCTGGAGGCGCATGAGGTCGACAACATTCACGACCCGCACCTTCAGGTCCGGCAGCTTCTGGCGGAGAAGGTCGGCGGCCGCGAGCGTCTCGAGCGTCGGAGTGTCGCCCGCGCAGGCGAGCACGACGTCGGGCTGTCCGTCGTCATCGTTGCTGGCCCACTGCCAGATGCCGATGCCGCGGGTGCAGTGCAGGATGGCGTCGTCCATCGACAGGTAGTTCAGGGCCGGTTGCTTCCCGGCGACGATGACGTTGACGTAGTTGCGGCTGCGCAGGCAGTGGTCCGCCACCGACAGCAGGGTGTTCGCGTCCGGCGGCAGGTAGACCCGGATCACCTCGGCCTTCTTGTTCATGACGTGATCGATGAAGCCGGGGTCCTGGTGGGAGAAGCCGTTGTGATCCTGCCGCCAGACATGGCTCGAGAGGAGGTAGTTGAGCGAGGCGATCGGCCGCCGCCACGGGATCTCGCGCGTCGTCTTCAGCCACTTCGCATGCTGGTTGAACATCGAGTCGACGATGTGGATGAACGCCTCGTAGCAGTTGAACAGGCCGTGACGTCCGGTGAGCAGGTAGCCCTCGAGCCAGCCCTGGCACGTCGTCTCGGACAGGATCTCCATGACGCGACCGTCCGGCGCGAGGTGGTCGTCGGTCGGGAGCGTCTCCGCCATCCAGGTCCGGTCGGTCACCTCGAAGACGGCCTGGAGCCGGTTCGACGCCGTTTCGTCCGGGCCGAACAGCCGGAAGGTCCGCGGGTTGCGCCGGATCACGTCGCGCAGGAAGCCGCCGAGCGCCCCCGTGGCGCTCGAGAACGTGGTGGCCGGTTGCTTCACCTCGACCCCGTAGTCGCGGAAATCGGGAAGGCTCAGGCTCTGGAGCAGCTCCCCGCCGTTCGCGACCGGGTTCGCGCTCATCCGCCGATCGCCATCGGGCGCGAGCGCCGCCAGCTCCGGCCGCAGCGCCCCAGCCTCCGTGAAGAGCTCCTCGGGCCGATACGAGCGCATCCAGCGCTCGAGCACGTCCAGGTGCTTCTTGTTCTCGCGCACGTCCGTCATCGGGACCTGGTGCGAGCGCCAGTGCCCTTCGACGGGCTTCCCGTCGACCTTCTCCGGGCCGGTCCAGCCCTTCGGCGTTCGCAGGACGATCATCGGCCAGGCTGGCCGGGACCGATGGCCGTCCTGCCGTGCTCGTTGCTGGATCTCAGCGATCTCGTCGAGCGCGACGTCGAGCGTCCGTGCCATCGCTCGATGGACCTTCACCGGGTCGTCGCCTTCCACCCAGTGGACCCGATGGCCGAAGCCCTCGAGCATGGCGGTGAGCTCGGCAGCCGGGATGCGGTCGAGGATCGCGGGGTTGGCGATCTTGTAGCCGTTCAGGTGCAGGATCGGTAGGACGGCACCATCGGTTACCGGGTCGAGGAACTTGTTCGAGTGCCAGCTCGTGGCGAGGGGCCCGGTCTCGGCCTCCCCGTCGCCGATGATGCACGCCACCACCAGCTCGGGATTGTCGAAGGCGGCCCCGTACGCATGCGTCAGGGCATACCCGAGCTCGCCACCCTCATGGATAGACCCCGGCGTCTCCGGAGCGACGTGGCTCGGGATGCCACCGGGGAAGCTGAACTGGCGGAAGAGGCGCTTCATCCCGTCGAGGTCACGCGTCATCGATGGGTAGAGCTCGGTGTAGGTGCCTTCGAGGTACGCGTTCGCGACGAGGCCCGGTCCGCCGTGACCGGGGCCGGTGATGTAGATCGCGTCCAGGTCGCGCTGGCGGATCGCACGGTTGAGATGGACGTAGGCGAGGTTGAGGCCGGGCACCGTTCCGAAGTGACCCAGCAGGCGCGGCTTGACGTGCTCGGGCTTCAACGGCTCGCGGAGCAGGGGATTGTCGAGGAGGTAGATCTGGCCGACGCTCAGGTAGTTCGCGGCGCGCCAGTACGCGTCGATGCGCTTCAGCTCGTCAGCCGCGAGGCTCTGGCCCGATCGCGCTGATCTGGTCATGGGTGGTCTCCAGCATGGTGGACGGGGGCGCTTGAGAGAGTGCCCTCGCCGAGGGTACGACCGCTCACCTTCGCTGGCTAGGCGGCAGGCGCGGTGTCAGACCGATCCGGCCGCCGCCAGGCGCTGTTCGCGTCGGCAGGTGGGGGGCGACCCCGGATCGGCTTGTTGACGGGTCATCTCCGAACAGCGGTCCCTCGCGGGCGGTCGCTGCGAGGCACGTGGTCAGGATGGTCGCCTCCCTCCCTGGGCCCTGCCGACGGATGCGCCGAGTACGATCCCGACACTGGCACCTACCGCGCCGAGAATCGCCGCGGTTGCAGGGTCGGTGAGGATGAGCCCGAGGGCGTAGCCCACGGCGGCGCCGAGGATCAGGCCGAGGCCGACGAAATTGGACGTGTCGTCATGCATGGACAGGACCTCCGTTGCTGCCGTGATTTAGGCAGCCGCCGGCGTCGGAGCGATAGGGCCGACGGGCCCCTTCGCGCGGGCCGATGCGCACGACCCTGCCGCTGATCCTCGCCTGATGGCGCCCAGATCGAGACCCGGCGCCGTCGGGACGGCGCTAGACAGCGCAAGGATGCAGAACTCATCTGGTTGGAGGACGCGAGAGGGCGGCGAGCCGGGTTGGCCGGCGATGACCGATCACGGCCGCGGCGACCCTCGAAGCTACAGTGGGCTGGCCGCAGTCGGGCCGCAGTCCGGTGCGCGTAAGGTTGCCCAGGACAGCGGGCGCTGCCCGCTTTCATCGAGGTAGCAGCCATGCGCTTCATCCAGTGAACTTCCCGATTCGGATCGCCCTGACGCTTCTCCTCCTGCTCGCTGCCTGCTCCCTGGAGGGGCCGCCGGCGCCATCGGCCGTCTCGAGCAACTCGCCATCCCCCGGCGTCACGCCGGCACCGATCGATGAGAAGGTCGCTCTGCGCGTCGATTCCGCGTCCGACGTGGTCATGCCGGTTGGCACGGGCCAACTCGTCGTCTTCGATGACGGACGCGTCGTTCGTCCGTCGCTCCCGGAAGGTTGGTCACAGGTGCGGCTCACGCCCGAGGGAGTGGGGATGCTGGTCGCCGAGGCGACGTCCACCGGTCTCTTCGAGGCCAGTAGCGAGCATGGACCGGATGGCGAGGTCATGTTCGCCGGGATGACATCGGTCACGATCGGCGAAGGCGCCGAGGCAATCAAGGTCACAGTGATCCAACCGGCCGATGGCGAGGCTGCCCAAGCACTTCTCGACCTTGCGCACCGGTTGCTCGCCTTCGAACAGTGGATTCCCGCGTCCGCCTGGCTCGAGGAGGGCGCCGCGCCCGAGCGCTTCCGCCCCAGCGGCTACCTCTTCACCGTGGGCTTCGAGCCGAACGTCGACTTCGGCGACGCGCTCAATCGGCCGGCGGTCGACATCAGCGAGCTGCAGCTCCCGTTCGATGCTCCGCTGGACGAGCTGGGAGAGGAGGTTCAGCCCAATAAACGATGCGCCGTCATTGACGCCGCGCAGGTGGCCGCCGTGAGGCACGCGCTCATCGCGGCCGGCGAGCCGATCGGCGCGCCCGACACCGAGTGGGTCAGCACGTGGCTCGGGTGGGAGACGGCCAACGGATTCATCACGCTCGAGATGTTCGCGGTACCGCCCGGCGAGAAGGTGACGTGCGACCGGTACAAACGTGGATGGGTGCCCTGATCGGAAACGGAATCGTGCCGGCCGACCGCCCGCGGCAAAGATGTGGACAACTTTGGTGGACAGACCCCTTCCAGATTGAACGTCGCGCAGCCTACGATGCAGCTCGCCCCTGCGGCCCTGACCGGGAGGCCGCAGAGACTTTCATCGTCCATCATTTCGATCTCGCAACGGAGGGTGCCATCGAATGACCCAGCGGTCGTTGGTGTCAGAGGACCTGCCCGCCCCTGACGTCGTCGCATTCATCCGCTACTGCCACTGCCGGCGCGGCGCGACCTGGCCGGAGCTCTACGACGAGATGTGCGGCGTCGCCGCACGCCGAGAGTTCAACGGCTGGGACCACGCGGAGCTGGCGGCACGCGGACTGACCTTCTCGCTGTTCGAGATGCCTCGTCTCGCCGGCTGGGCACGAGCCGTGCTCGCCGGGATGGCGGAGCAGCGCGAGACGGACGGCCACCTGGGATCGACGACGGGGCGCCTCGCGGCGCGGGCCGTCGCCTGACGACCATCCCGCGCGCGAGATGACATGAAGCCCCGGTCCGTTCGGATCGGGGCTTTCGTTTTGATCGGTGCCGGGGGCGCGCTCGTCAGTACGCGTGTCGGCGGGCCATCTCCCGCTCGATCATGCGCTCCATGACGAGGTACTTCTCGATTCGCCTGCGGAGCTCGTTCGCCTCGGGCGTGTAGAGATGGACGAACTGCTGCAGCTCGAGGCTGAGCTTCCGGCTGAACATGCGGGCGTGGTCGAGGTTCCGCCGCAGGAGCACCTGGTCCATGCGCCGCAGGTGCTCCTCGTTGAGGAGGTCCTCGTCGCGCAGGAGCTCACGATCGACATCGATCTGCGTTCGCTGCAGCTGGACGGGCGTGATGATCGATTCGTCGGCCATGTCGGCAGCAGTCTAGCCCGATGCCGGGATGTCTCGCCCGATGAGCCGCTCGACAAGCTCGGTTAGCTCATCGATCTCGAACGGCTTCGGCAGCAAGTGGATGTTGCCGATGCGCTCGAGGTCCGCCTCGCGATCGCGGAGCGCGGAGACGTCGGCCGAGCAGACGACGATCGGCACGTCGGCGAGCCGCTCGTCGGCCCGCGACAGGACGATCGTATCCCAGCCGGACGCACCGCCTAGGAGCAGGTCGACGATCACGAGATCCGGCGTCGACGCTGCGAGCTGGTCGACGGTCGTGGCCGCCTCGGCGAAGAGGGTGACCTCGTAGCCGGCGTCCTCGGCGAGGATCGCGGTCATGAGCTCGAGGAACTCGGGATTGTCGTTCAGGACGCTGATGCGCGGGCGGACAGCGGTCATGGGCTGATCGGTACTCGGAGCTGGGGGCTCGGATGCTCGGTGGGCAATCCGAGTATAGCCAATGCATGCCGGCACGTCGGATCGGTATGCTTGGCCGGAGTCCCCGTAGCTCAGTGGACCAGAGCAGCCGCCTTCTAAGCGGCCGGTCGCAGGTTCGAATCCTGCCGGGGACGCTCCTTAGCAACCCATCCGCCGGCTCGAACGGGTACGCGGTCGCTGTCAACCGGGCCGCTGGCCGTGCCAGCACCGGCCGCCGCGCCATTGCCGGCACGCTCTTTTTAGGTGCCGTGTGATACGGTCCCCGGACCCACCCGAGCGAGACGATGAGGTTTTCCCGAGCCGCGGCGGTCATCGCGCTTCTGGTTCTGGCTGCCTGCTCGGCCACGCCGCCCGCCGCGTCCGAGCCGGAGTCCTCCACGCCCGCGCCAACGGCTACCGCCGAACCCACGGAGTCCGCCGAACCCACCACAGAGCCGACCGCCACGCCTGCCACAGCGAGCGAGGTCTGCACCTCCGATGAGATGCCGGATCTCGACAGTGGCTGGACCTTCCTCCAGGGACTGGGCGGCGGCTTCGGCCTCGCCTACCCCGACGACTGGGAGGACCTCAGCGGGGTGACCGAGTTCACCGCGTCGACGCTGCTAGACGCGGAGATCTTCAGCCAGCTCGGACGCGCGGAGGACGCGACCATCCGCGCCGACTTCATCCGCGCGC
>CAZKFP010000060.1:0-8595 GCA_964552085.1 uncultured Steroidobacteraceae bacterium | reverse complement strand
TGCTCGCCCAGCCAGGCGACGAGCGCCGGCTCCTCGCCCATCGTGTTCGTCTTGATGGCCAGGTCCGCCTCGAACAGCCCGACGAGCATGGCCTCCAACTCCTGGCCCCGGTAGCGGCTCGCGGCTTCCACGAGCCGCTGCGCCATCCGCGCGTTCCCGCGCGCCACCCGGCGGGCGATCTCACTCGGTGGGGTCTTCCGCGCCGATAGATCGCGCGCCACGATCAGGTCGCTCACCCGCCTGGCGAGGGAGGCGAGGATGCGGAGCCCGGGTTGCCCGTCCGCCAGCGCTCGTCGCAGGGCGTCGGCCGCGGCGGCCGGCTCGCGTCGGTCGATCGCGTTCGTGATCGCGAAGACCGATGCCGGCCTCGTATCGGCGGTCAGCGACTCGACGTCCTCGGCGGTGATCGGCCGCTCGCCGGCATACGTGGCGAGCTTGCGCAGCTCGGAGTCCGCGACGCGCGTCATCTCGCCACGCTCGATGTCCGTCTCCCAGACCGACCCGCCGATGCGTTCGGCGAGGACGTGTGCCGCGCGCACCTCGATCTTCACCGCACTGCGAGCGGCGTGGCTCGTGATCCAGCCGCGCAGGTCGCCGCGGCGCGGCGCGGCGTGCTCCTCGATGCGGCCGCCGCGCGCCGTGACCGCCTCGGCCAGGCGCTTCAGCAGGGCGGGCGGCTTCGTGACGTCGCGCGATGGGCGCTCCTCGACGAGAGCCAGCGCCGATCCGTCGGGCAGCTCGCTCACGAGCGCCAGGAGCCGCTCCGCCGCCGCGTTCGATCGGCCGGCCGCCCTGAGCGGCTGGCGCAGGACCGCGAGGTGGGCGCCGAACATGCCGACCGTCCCGGCTTCGAGCCGCGCACGGTCGATGGCGCCCTCGTCCGGCGTCCGGTCGGGAACGATCTCGGCCCGGTCGGTGGCATCCACGGCGCGCGCGAACTCGCCGAGGGCGGTGTCCAGGCCGAAGCCATCGTCCCCGTGGAGCAGAAGCAGCGCGACGCTCACGCCCCGGCCTCCCACGCGGCGCGCAGGCGCTGCACGAGGTCATCGACCGACAGCCCCGTGACCGCCGCCAGCTCCGCCTCGAGGGCGTGCGCCGGACGGCGCGCCGACTCGATCGACTCGGCGTGCTCGGGATGCCGGGCCTTCATGTCGTCGAGGCGCTCGTCGACGGTCAAGAACCGCTGGGCGACATGCCGGTCCGCGACGGCGAGGAGGACCGATGGCCAGCCGATCGGAAAGCGGTCGTCGTCGAGCAGGCAGGTGATCGGGTGCGAGGCGACCGGCATGGCGAGCTCCTCGTAGCCCATCGCCTCGAGGCGACGCGCCCCGACGATGCCGTGCGTTCCGCCGGTTCGCCGGATCTCGACCTTGTCGATGTCGTGCAGCAGTGCCGCCGCTTCGACGAGCGCGCCGTCGACCGGGACCCGTGCCTCCGCCACGAGCCCGGCGGCGGCGACGGCAACCCGCGCGACCCCGGTGGAGTGGACGATGATCCCGTCGGGCAGGCCCTCGTCATCGAGCAGCCTGCGCGCGGTGGATCGGTCGGGGATGGCCACGGACCGATGCTACCCGCGCGCCCCGCTCCGTGCACCGGGCGCGGCGCGCTCCAGCCCCGATCCGCCCTCACGCGGTAGGTCCGGCCGTCGCTGGCCACCTCGACGTCGCCGTCGAGATCGGTTCGCAGCACCACGAGGCCGGGTCGACCGGAAAGCGCGGCGAGCGTCTCCGCCGCCGGGTGGCCGTACTCGTTGCCCGCGCCCGACGAGATGACGGCGATCGACGGCTGCGCGGCCTCGAGGAATCCCGCCGTCGTCGACGAGTGCGAGCCATGATGCCCCACCTTCAGGAGGTCGACCCGTGAGATGAGCCCGCGGCCGAGGAGCGCCATCTCGACCGGGGCCTCGGCGTCGCCGGTCAGGAGGGCTGCGAAGCCTCCATGGCGCACGAGCAGGACGACCGAGCCGTTGTTGATGTCGCCGTCGGGGAGTGGCCGCGCCGCGTCCGACTCGGTGGGGTAGAGCACCTCCACCGAGGTCACCGCGTCGAGCGCCACGATCTGCCCGGACCGCGCGAGCCTGACGGGGACCGCCGCCTGGAGCGCATCGGCCAGGAGACGGTCGTTCGCCGCATTGTCGAAGCCGATCCCGGCATGCAGCACGGCGCCGACCTCGAACCGCGCAAGCACGTCGACGAGGCCGGCGACGTGATCCTGGTGCGGATGGCTGAGGACGAGCAGGTCGATGCGTCGCGCGAAGAAGGGCAGGTTCTCGCCCATCCGGCGCAGCGTGAGCTCGGGGTCCGGGCCGCCATCCACGAGCATCGTCGCGCCGCCGGGGGCCTCCACGAGGATCGCGTCCCCCTGCCCGACGTCCATGACCGTCACGTGCAGCCGGCCGTCGGGCAGCCCTGCGAGGGTGATGGCGAGGAGGATGGCGCCGAGCCCCGTGAGCACGGGTGCCGGCCGGAGCGCTCGGCGTGCGACGCTGGCCAGCGCGCTCGGCCGCTCCTCCTCGGCCCCGGTGCGGTCCGCGCCGCTCACAGGCTCACGCAGCGCCCAGCTCGCGAGTGCGAGGATCGGCAGCCATGCGACCGCGAGCGAGGGAGGGATCGTGACGTCGAGCGCGGCGTGCGGCACCGAGGCGATCGTCGACCCGAGCACGATGATCGTGCGCAGGACGATCCAGGCCGCACCGCCCGCGAACCAGCCGACGGCCGTGCCGACGAGCGGCGGATCGACGATGGCCGTCAGCATGCCGGCGATCGCCGCGATGGCGCTGAAGAGCATCGCGACCGGGACGAACGGCACGACGAGCACGTTGGCGATCGGGGCCACGAGCGAGAGACGCTCGAAGTTGACGAGGATGACCGGCAGCGTCGTGAGCTGGGCGGCCATCGTCAGCGCCACCGGTTCACGGATCCATGCCGGCCAGCCCGCGAGCCGTCGCTCGATCGGCGCGCCGAACCAGATGAGCCCGCCGGTCGCGAGGAGCGAGAGCTGGAACCCGACATCCCATAGGACCGGCGGTGCCGCGAGGAGCATGAGGAGAGCCGCGAGGGCGAGGGCCGACGACGCGTGCGCGCGCGAGCCTCCGAGCCGCGCCACGAGCATCGCGGCGGCCATGAGCGCGGCGCGCACGACCGAGGGGCTGGCCCCGGTCAGCAGCACGTAGGCGGCGACCGTCGCGGCCGCGACCCCGGCCCTCGTCCACCGCCCGCCGGGCCGCCTGGCCAGGGGGCGCACGAGCGCCGCGACGACCGCGGCGACGATCGCGATGTTCCAGCCCGATACCGCCACGATGTGCGTGAGCCCGGCCGTGGCGAACGCGTCGTTGACCTCGGGGGCCATTGAGGTGCGGACGCCGAGCAGGATGCCGGCGCCCAGCGCCGCCTCCGGCTCGGGCACGAGGTCGTTCAGGCCGCCGAGGAGCGCCCCTCGTGCGCCCGCCAGCAGGCTGACGAGCCCGCCGGCCTCCTCCACGACCTCGCCCGAGCGTGCCCTCGCGATCCCGCCCACGCCCTGCCGCTCCAGGTACTCGCGGTACGCGAAGCCGTCGAAGTCCTCGGGCAGGTCGACTCGCGACGTCAGTCGCAGCCGGTCGCCGCTCCGCGCGTCGATTCCGCGGGGGAGCCAGACGAGCAGGCGGTCGGCGAGCGCGACCGGCCCGTTCGGGCGCTCGAGGCGCACGTCGCCGATGACGAGCTGAAGCCGGTCTGCCCGCGGCCGCGGGTCGTCGACGATCGTGCCGGTCAGCTCGTGTGCCGCTCCGTCCACGACGACGCTCAGCGGCGGGCGATCGGGCTGCGCGGACGTGGCGGATGGGGTCCCGCGCCACCCGCCGAGCCCGACCGCGATGACCGCGACGCCGAGGACCGTGCCGGCCGCGACGCGGCCGAGCGCCGAGAGGGAGGCCAGCACGCCGCCGGCCGCGAGCGCCCAGCCAACGGGGACGGGTGCCACGTCCGCGGCGAGGATGCCGAGCGCGACGCCCGCCAGCGTCGCCGGCAGGACGAAGCGTCCCGCGCCCATCGCTCAGCCCGCCGTCGCAAGCCCCTGAATGTCCTCGAGCTGACCGCTGTGGATCACGCCACGCTGGACGGCGTCGTCGAGCGACGCGAATGGGCGGTCCTGGCGGGCGGCCATGATCTTCTCGACCGTCACGGCACCGATCCCGGGCAGCGCGTCCAGCTCGTCGGGCGTCGCCGTGTTCAGGTTCACGAGCCCACCGCCGGTGCCGCCGCCGCTCGGCTCAGCCGGTGTCGGACTCGAAGCCGCGGCTGTCGTGATCGCCGCGCCGACCCGCGGCACGACGACCTGCTCGCCGTCGGCGAGCACCTGGGCCAGGTTGATCGCTCCGGCCGTCGCGTCGATGTCTGCGTTCGCCGCATACCCGCCGGCCGCCGCGATCGCATCCGCCACGCGCGACCCGGCCGCCAGCTCGCGAATCCCGGGCTCGACGACCGCGCCCTCCACGTCGACGACGATCGTGCCGCCGCTGGTCGGGGCCGGTGCGTCCGTCGCGCTCGCCGCCGGGGAGAGGAAGCGGAGGCCGGTCGTGTCATCGACGCCGCTCGTCGCGCCCTCGATCGGCGCGAGGAGGATCCACGTGGCCGCCAGCGCGAGGAGCACGGCCGCTCCTCCGGTGGCGACGAGGACGCGATCCGTGCGGGACATCGTGAGCCTCCCATCCGCGGAGGCGAGCGATGAGCGAGTTCTGCGTCCGGAGCTCGGCGCCCGGGCACTCGGCGCCGGGCTCCGGAAGCAGGGGGCCAGACTATCGCTCGGCGATTACCGGCCCATTACCGCGTCGTTACCGGCGTTCAGTCGCGTGGCGTGACGACGTTGACGAGCCTGCCGGGGACCTGGATGACGCGCAGCGGCGCGCGGCCGGCAAGGTAGCGCTGGACGTGCACGGACTCGAGAGCCATGCGCTGGATCTCGGCGGCGGGGGTGCTGGGCGTGACGACGAGCCGGTCACGCAGCTTGCCGTCGACCTGCACCGGCAGCTCGATCGTGTCGGCCATCGCGAGGGCCGGATCGGCCACCGGCCACGGCTGCTGGTGAATGCTGTACGCGTGGCCGCGCCGTTCCCACAGCTCCTCGGCGATGTGCGGCGCAACCGGCGCGAGGAGCACGAGCAGCGTGTCGATCGCCTCGGCGTAGGCCTCGCCGCCGGCCATGCCCGCCTCCCGCTCGCGAATGATCGCGTTCGTCAGCTCCATGAGCTTGCTGATGGCAGTGTTGAAGTGGAGGTCCTCGTAGTCCTCCGTCACCGCGTCGATCGTCGTGTGCGCCGCCCGTCGGAGGGCGCGCGCCAGCTCGTCGCGCTCCGCGCCCCCGTCCGGGACGCCGCCTCCATCCGGCTGGCCGACGCCCCACACGCGTGCCAGCCAGCGGTGGATGCCGTCGATGCCGGACGGGCTCCACGGCCCGCCCTGGTCCCACGGGCCGATGAACATGAGGAACGCGCGAACGGTGTCCGAGCCATAGCGGCTGACGAGCTCGTCGGGCGCCTGCACGTTGCCGCGGCTCTTGCTCATGCGGTTGTGATCGGCGCCGAGGATCTGCCCCTGATTGCGCAGCGTGCGCGTCGGCTCGTCGAAGCCGACGAGGCCGAGGTCGCGCAGCGCCTTCACGAAGAACCGGAAGTAGAGGAGGTGCATGACGCCGTGCTCGGCGCCGCCGGTGTACAGGTCCATCGGCATCCAGGCCGCGACCTGCTCGGGATCCCAGGCCGCCTCATCGTTGCCCGGCGAGCAGTAGCGCAGGAAATACCAGCTCGAGTCGACGAACGTGTCCATCGTGTCCGTCTCGCGCCTCGCCGCTCCGCCGCACGTCGGGCACTCGGTGTTGAGGAAGCCGGCGTGGTCCTGCAGCGGGCTCACGCCGGTCGGGGCGAAGTCGACGTCGGTGGGCAGAACGACCGGCAGCTGATCGTCGGGGACCGGCTGCGCGCCGTGCTCGTCGCAGTACACGATCGGGATCGGGGCTCCCCAGTAGCGCTGGCGACCGGCGACCCAGTCACGCTGCCGGTAGGTCACCGCGGACTGGCCCAGGCCCAGCTCGGTCAGCTGCCTCGTGATCGCGCCGATCGCCTCGGCCGCGGGCATGCCGGTGAACTCGCCGGAGTCGACGAGGACCTCGTCCTCGGTGTGCTCGACGAAGGCCGCGCCCTCGGGCAGCTCGCCGGATGCGGGCGCCACGACGTAGCGGATCGGCAGGTCGTGCTTCGTCGCGAACTCGTAGTCGCGCGCGTCGTGGGCCGGGACGGCCATGATCGCCCCGGTGCCGTAGCCGGGTAGCACATAGTCGGCGATGAAGATCGGGATCCGTTCCTGTGTCATCGGGTTGATGGCATGTGCGCCGATGGCCACACCGGTCTTCTCGCGCTCGGTGCTCATCCGCTCGATCTCGGTCTCGCGGCGCGCGGCGGCGACGTACGCCTCGACGTCGGCTCGGCGCTCCTCGCTCGTCAGGAGCGAGACGAGCGGGTGCTCCGGCGCGAGCACCATGAAGGTGGCGCCGAACACGGTGTCGGGGCGGGTCGTGAAGACCCGGATCGGCTCGATGCCATCGACCTCGGTCGGGAAGTCGATCTCGGCGCCCTCGGAGCGACCGATCCAGTTCGTCTGCATGAGCTTGATCGGCTCGGGATAGTCGAGGCCGTCGAAGTTCAGCAGCTCGTCCGAGTAGTTCGTGATCCGGAAGAACCACTGTTCGAGGTCGCGCTTCTCGACCGGCGTGCCGCAGCGCCAGCAGTGCCGGTCCGTGCCCTCGACCTGCTCGCGCGCCAGGACAACCTTGTCCTTCGGGCACCAGTCGACCGGCGCCATGGCCCGATACGCCAGCCCGGCTTTGAAGAACTGCGTGAAGAGCCACTGTGTCCAGCGGTAGTAGGACGGGTCGCTCACGACCACTTCGCGCGTCCAATCGAACATCGCGCCCATCGACTTGAACTGGCCGCGCATGCGCTCGATGTTCGCATCGGTCCAGGTCGCCGGGTGGATGTTGCGCTCGATGGCCGCGTTCTCCGCCGGCAGCCCGAAGCTGTCGAAGCCCATCGGGAACATGACGTTGTTGCCGCGCATGCGGAACATGCGGGCCACGATGTCCGGCCCGGTGGCCGCATACCAGTGACCGATGTGCAGGTCGCCGGACGGGTACGGGTACATCGTCAGCACGTAGCGTTTCGGACGCGGGTCGTCGTCGCGGGCGACGTACAGCTCATCCGCCTCCCATCGCTCGCGCCACTTCGCCTCGTACGATGCCGGGTCGAACCGTTCTCGCCGTGGGCGGGCCATCATCGTGCCTCCTCGTTCGGGAACCAGGCCATGAGCACCTCGTCGCGGTACGCGTCGCCCGAGCGGAACTGCTGGCGGCGCAGGCCCTCGCGCACGAAGCCGCGTTTCTCGTAGACCGCGATTGCGCGGCCGTTGTCGGGGAACACGCCGAGCGACAGCTTGCGCAGCCCACGTTCGCGGGCCCAGCGCTGTGCCCCCGTCACGAGCTCGGTGCCAATCCCGACGTCGCGCCAGCCCTCGGCCAGGGTGATCGACAGGACGCCGATGTGCTCGGTCGCCACGCCGCGGTCGACGCTGACGAGCACGTTGCCGATCAGCTCGCCGTCGGCCTCGGCGACGAGGACGAGGTGCTCAGCGGCCCGGATCATCTCGCTGATCCAGAACGCCTCCGACGGCTCGCTGATCGAGCCCGGCGTCGTGATCAGCCAGCGGCCTTCGCGGCGCACGTCGGCGAAGAGCCGGGCCAGGGCACGGCCGTCGGTCGGGCGTCCCGGGCGCAGCGTCCAGCGCCGGCCATCGCTCGCCGTCTTCGCCTCGCCGCTTCCCGTCTTGATCATCACGCTCGCCTCCGGACACGACAAACCCCTCCGTCGCCAGGACGAAGGGGTGCTTCGCGGTACCACCTGAGCTTGACCGATGAAGTGGTGGAGCTGGGGGGACTCGAACCCCCGACCCCCTGCATGCCATGCAGGTGCTCTCCCAGCTGAGCTACAACCCCACGTTCGCGGTCCACTCGTCGGCGCTGCTATCGGGCGCCACCCGGTCGGGCTCGTCGCCCGGCTGCTCAACGGGTGAGTTCCACGCGCCTCGTACGCCGGCTCGCACCGTTCCCGGCTCGCTGATCACGAGGTGTGGCGCGTACTGATCCCGCGTCAACGCGTCGGCCGGAGAATAGCACAGGGGTCGATTCGGCCTCAATCCGGGGGTCGCTTGACCGCAGGGCGGCGGTGGCCGCTACTCCGGCTCGACGTTCCCCGTCGTCCCGTCGACGGTGACTCGCATGCCCGTGCGCAGCCGGGCCGTCGCATCCCCGCAGCCGACGACGGCGGGGATCCCGTATTCGCGGGCGATGATCGAGGCGTGCGCCGCCGGGCTCCCGACATCGGTCACGACCGCGGCCGCTCGAGTGAAGAGGGGTGTCCAGGCCGGGGCGGTGATCGACGCGACGAGGATCTCGCCGTCAAGGAGCTCGTCGAACTGATCCGGCCCGCGAATGACCCGGACGGGCCCCGTGGCGCGACCCGCCGACGCCGGCGTGCCCGAGACGATCGCCGTGTGCGATGGAGCGGCACCG
>CAZKFP010000059.1:0-5280 GCA_964552085.1 uncultured Steroidobacteraceae bacterium | reverse complement strand
GCAGCGCACCCCGGCGGCCTCGATGCGAGCCACGAGTTCGCGGGACAGCGGAGCCCCCAGGATCGGCGTCGCGAGGATGGTGCGCGACGTCTCGCTCAGCGGGCGCCTCCCTCGATCCGCGCGATCCAGGCCTCGGGTGCTCGGATCTCCGCGAGGGACGGCAGCATCTCCGGCCCGGTCCACACGCGGTTGAGGAAGGCGCGATCGCGCTGCGTGATGACCGCGTCGGCGAACCGCTCGCCGGCCGCGTACTGCTCCATCTTCAGGTCGAGCCCGGTCAGGCGCAGGATCGCGCGCTCGACCGCCCCCCGCCGCTCGCCGCGACGCTCGAACTTGTCGTGGATCTCGACGAAGTTTGGCAGGATCCGCGCACCGGCCGCGTTCATGACGTGGTTCGAGTAGCCCTCGAGCAGCGACATGAGCGCCTGGGTCCGGTTGAACGTCTCCCGCTGTCCGGGGGTCATGATCCGCTCGAGCCAGTGGCCCTCGCCGGGGCCCATCGCCTGGCGGATGCGCTCCATCATGCCGCCGGACTCGGCAGCGAGCTGTTCGACCGTGCGCCCCACGAGGTCGGCGAAGTACGGTCGCAGCCAGGGGTGCGCCTCGAACTCGAACGCGTGCGTCGCCTCGTGCAGGGCGATGAACGTGCGGAACTCGTCCCGACCGATGCGCATCGTCGCCGCGGTGGCCACGATGTTCGGCTCGACGAAGTGCAGCCGGCCACGTGCCGGACCGGCGGCGAGCAGACTGACGTCGTACTGTCCGAGCACCTTGCGGCCGAGGAAGGCAAGCATGAACCCGAGCTGTTGGTTGCCGACCGTGCGGTTGACCCAGCGAGACATCGCGCGACCGGCGGTATCAGGGCCCTCCTGGATCTCCAGAAGCGTCCGCTCGATGCGCTCGAAGAGGACGCGGAAGGTCGCGAGGTTGAGGTCGACCCACTGGAGCCGATCGACGACGGCAGGCGTCTCGAGGGCCGCCGGGAGCTCGGAACCGATCTCCTCCGCCACGATCGGCTCGATCTCGAGGAGCGTCGCACGATAGAACGCCTCCGCCTCGCGCCGCCGTCGCTCCGGGAGGGGCGCGGCGGCCTCTCCCAGCCGCCGGTGCGCGATCTGCCGAACGGTCTCCCAGTCGATCAGCCGGGTGCCCGCGCGCCGAACGATCGCGCGCGATGCGACGCTCGCCCCGAAGGCGAGGAGGCCCCCGACGATGATCCCCGCGCCCAGGCGGGCGGTGTTGCGTGCCATGCCCTCAGTCTACGGGAAGCGTCGCGACCGCCTCGACCGCGGGGAGTCGCTCGCCGAAGAGCCGCTCCGCGACCGTGATGAACGCGGCGACATCCCCGGTCGTCGCGACGCGGTGAGCGGGCGTGGTTCCGGCCGGAACCCGAGCGCCGAGGGCATCGAGCAGGTCCTCGACGGCCAGCGCGGTCGTGAAGGCCGAGTCCACGACCGCGACACCGTCGCCAACGATCCGCTGGATCGGCTCGCGCAGGAGGGGATAGTGGGTACAGCCGAGCAGCAGGGTGTCGAGGCCCGGGTCGCCGGCCAGCATCGGCTCCAGGTAGGCACGCAGGACCGATTCGGCGCGGCGGCCCTCGAGGATCCCCGCCTCGACCATCGGCACGAGCTCGGGGCAGGCCACCTGCGTGACGTCGAGGTGCGCGTCGGCCTCGATGATCGCGTCCGGGTACGCCCCCGACTCGACCGTCCCGGCCGTCGCGATGACGCCGACATGGCGGCTGCGCGTGGCGGCCGCCACCGCGACCGCCCCGGGCCTGATCACCCCGACGACCGGCAGGGCCGTGCGCCGACGCACGTCCTCGAGTGCGCGAGCCGTCGCGGTGTTGCAGGCCAGCACGAGGAGCTTCACTTCCTGGGCCAGGAGCCAGTCGACCGCCTCGAGGGTGAAACGCCGCACCTCCTCGGCCGGCCGCGGGCCATACGGCGTCCGCGCATTGTCGCCTAGGTAGACGGTCGGCTCGTCGGGGAGGCGGCGGCGGAGCTCGGCGAGAACCGTCAGGCCGCCGACGCCCGAATCGAAGACGCCGATCGGGCGTCCGTCGCCGCGGCCCGCCATGCGGCCGCTCAGCGCTGGGCCAGCGCCGGCGACCGCTCGCGCAGCTTCGCGGCCATCGCGTCGGCGACCCGCCGCACGCCCTGCGCGATCGGCGCCTCCGGACTGGAGGAGACGAAGGCCACGCCGTCATTGTTCGCGGCAAGGACGAGCCGCCCATCCGAGACGATCTCGAAATCGATGCCATAGCCGAGCGCCTGCTCGACGGCGGCTCGGTCGCTGCCCCCGGAGGCGTCGGATCGGTTGAGCACGGTCATGAGCTTGGACGACGGGTAGCCGATGGCGGCGAACGTCTCGGCCGTCATGGCCAGGCTGCGGATGGCCATGCTGTCGTACGTCAGGACCTGCATGATGAGGTCGGCGGAGTCGAGGAAGACGAGGACGTCCTCGCTCAGGGCCGCCCGGGTGTCGATGATGACGAACTGGTAGAGCTGGCGGAGCATCGAGAGCACCTTCTCGACGTCGCTCGTCGTGACCATCTCGGCCATCTCGACCCGCGGCGGGGCGAGAAGGATGTCGATCCCGGACGGGTCGCGCCACATGACGTCGGCGACGTCCTGGTCGCGGATCTTGTCGGTCGGCAGGTCGACGATCGACGGAGCGACCGCCGGGACACGCAGGAGGCCGCGCAGGTCGCTGAACTGGAACGATCCGTCGACGAGGCAGACCTTGTGGTCCTGTCCGAGGGCGACGGCGAGGTTGTACGCGAGCGTCGTCCGTCCGACGCCGCCCTTCGGGCTGAAGAGCGTCACGACGAGCGATCCGGACCGCGCCGAGTCGGCCGCGCGCGTCTCGCCGACCTTACGGATGAGCGTCGTGAGGTCGAAGCCGGTGAACGGCATCCTCAGGACCGCATCGATGCCGCGCTCCGGATTCTCGTGCACCGGGTTCTGCGGGACGGTCAGCATGATGATGCCCACTTGCGGGTGGGCCTTGCGGATCTCCTCCGCGACCTTCTGCCCGTTCATGCGGCCCTGGAGCAGGGCGTCGACGAGGACGACGTCGGGGTGCATCTCGGCCACGCTGCCCACAGCCGCGTCACCGGCGGTGACGACGTCGAGCATCTTGATCTGCGACTGAGCCTGCAGGAGCGAGCGGACGTGGGACGCGACCTGCGGCACGTCCTCCACGACCAGGAGTCGAATCTGTTCGCCTGACAATCCCTCACCCCGCGCGCGATTCGGATGCTGCGCGTCGCAGCACAACGATGCAACGCTCACTCCCGTCGTCGAGCGGATCCAGGTCGTGCGACCCGTAGGTCGCAACGACCGCCAGCTCCGCCTCCTCGGCGAGGCCGATGAGCGCACCCGGTGATGGGTACCAGAGGCGAAAACTGGCCGGAAGCCGCGCTATCGTACCATCGGCCTCCGTGACGTCGGTGAGCGTGGCGTACTCGACCCGCAGCCCCTCGGGCACCTCCCGTCGTCTCAGGCTGCTGCGACGGACGACGCGTCGCTGCCCGACCTCGCGTTCCCAGTCGACCGACAGCGGCAGGTCGTGCGGGGGCAGCCCGCCCGGCCCGAGGACGTCGACGATGAGGATGCCGTCGCGATCGAGCAGCCGACGCGCGGCACCGAGAGCTCGCATCGTGTCCTCCGGTCCGGGCAGGTGCGCGAGCACCCCCGCCAGGACGGCGAGCGCGAACCGGTCGGGCCGGCGAACCATCCGCACGTCCTCGACGACGAGTTCGAGCCCTCCCCGGTCACGCGCCGCGCACAGAAGCTCGTCCCCGGCGACGCGGGCCGCGGCGCGATCGATGAGCGCTCGTGAGCCGTCAACCCCGACGAGTCGCGTCGCCCCGCCGCGCAGGAGTGGCTCGAAGAGCCGGCCGGAGCCGCAGCCGAGGTCGATCACCGGACCGACGCGGCGACGAGCCCATTCCCGATAGAAGACGTGATCCTCGCGAACCTCGTCGTGCTCGAGGTCGTAGAGCTCGGCCAGCAGCGCCTCGTCGGCGGGCTGGCCGGCCAGGATGTCGCTCAGCCCGCCCGCTCCCCGTCCCGGCCGCCACCCGTCGCGCGGAGCTCCTGCCAGGCGCGCTCGACGAGAGCCGGGTCACGGATCATCTCGAGCGCCGTCGCTGCCAGCACTCGGATCGCGAGCGGCAGCATGCGATCGCCATCCTCGCCGCCCGCGTGCGCCGCGAACTCGCGCGAGTGACCTGGCGTGCCGGGCGGGGCGATGGCCATGTACGGATGGATCGTCGGCACGACGTGGCTGACGTTCGCCATGTCCGTGCTGCCGGCGTTCGGGTCGACCGGGGCGTCGTCGACCCCGGCGTCGGCCAGGTGCCCGCGCCAGGCCGAGAGGAGCGTCGGGTTGTTGAGCATCGTCCGGCACCGGTTCATCGGGTCGATCGTGAGGTCGACGCGGCAGCCTGTCGCCTCCGCCGCCGCATCCGCCATCGTGCGAAAGCGATCGATCATCGCGTCGAGGTCGGGATCGACCGGCGTGCGCAGGTACCAACGACCACTCGTCAGGTCGGGGACGATGTTCGGCGCGGCGCCGCCGTGGGTGATGATGCCGTGCACCCGCTCGCCGGGCTTCAGGTGCTGCCGCCACTGGGCGACCATCGTGTGCAGCAGGACGATCGCGTCGAGCGCGTTCTTGCCGAGCCACGGATCCGCGCTGGCGTGCGCGAGCGTGCCGTGGAACGTGACGCCGACCTCGATGACCGCCAGACACGCGATCTCGGCGCTCGAGCTGTCGGCCGGGTGGATCTGGAGGCAGACGTCCACGTCGTCGAACATGCCGGCGGCGATGAGATGGACCTTGCCGTTGCCGGCCTCCTCGGCGGGCGTCCCGATGAACCGGATCTCGCCCCCGAAGTCGCGGCCGAGGACCCCGGCGGCGGCGACGGCGGCACCGGCGCTCGACGAGCACATCAGGTTGTGACCGCAGCCGTGCCCGACCTCCGGCAGCGCGTCGTACTCGCCCGCGAACGCGATGACCGGGCCGCTCCGCTCCCCCCTCCACCGCGCGACGAAGGCCGTGTCCAGGCCGCCGGCGGGCGCCGTGACCTCGAACCCGTGGCGTTCGAGCAGCTCCGAGGTCCACCCGGCGGCAAGGCGTTCCTCGAAGGCGATCTCCGGATTCGCATGGACGCGGTGCGACAGGTCGAGGGCATCGGGGAGAACGGCGTCGATGGCCTCGTCCAGCTTCGGCTCTCGATCGGTCACGACCACCTCCTACGAACTGCTG
>CAZKFP010000058.1:0-5224 GCA_964552085.1 uncultured Steroidobacteraceae bacterium | reverse complement strand
CCGATCATGGGCGTCGAGGGCCTGGCGGTCGGCGTCGCCATCGGCTCGCTCGCGCACCTCGTCGTTCAGCTGCCGAACCTCGCGCGGGTCGGGCAGCGTTACGACCTCACGATCGGCCTGTCGCACCCCGGCGTGCGGCGCGTCGCCTGGCTCATGGGACCGCGCATGCTCGGCCTGGCCGCCGGCCAGATCAACTTCCTCGTCAGCACCGTCCTCGCCTCGGGGCTGCCGGAGGGCAGCCTGACGGCGTACAACTACGCCTTCCAGCTGTCGCAGATCCCGGTCGGCGTCGTCGGCGTCAGCATCGCGGTTGCGCTCTTCCCGACGCTGAGCTCCGACGCCGCGCTCGGCCGCATCGGCGAGATCCGGCGCCAGGTGGCGAACGCGGTGCGCGTCCTCATCTTCGTGGCCGCACCGCTCATGGCGATCATGATCGTGCTGCGCGAGCCGCTGACGAGCGTCTTCTACGAGTACGGCGAGTTCAGCGCCGCGGCCACCGAGCGCACGGCGAGCACGCTCCTGTTCTTCGCAATCGGCCTGGGCGGGCACATCGTCGTCCACGTGCTGACGCGTGCGTTCTACGCCATGCAGGACACGAGGACGCCGGTCACCTGGGCGATCATCGCGGTCGCCGTCAACGTCCCGCTCATGGCGTGGCTCGTCGGACCGATGGGCGTCGAGGGCCTGGCCCTCGCGCTCTCGATCGCATCGGTGCTCGAGGTGATCGGCCTGATGTGGAGCCTGCACCGGCGGATCGAGTCGGTCGAGGAGGGCGCGATCCTGCGCTCGATCGGTCGTGCCGCCGTGGCGGCCCTCGCCGCCGGGCTGCTCATGCTCGGTGGCCTGACCCTCGTCGAGGGCGCCGCCGCAGGGATGCTCGACAACCCGTTCGGCCGGCTGCTGGCACTGCTCGTGCTGTCAGCCGCGGGTGGCGCGATCTTCCTGCTCGTCGCCGCCGCGCTCCGATCGCCCGAGCTCCAGCAGCTGCGCGGCATCCTGCGTCGCCGGAGCAGACGGAGCGGCACCTGATGGATTTCCGACCATGGACCGATGCCGACGCCGCCGCCTGGCAGTCGTTCCTCGGCGCCACCGCGTCCGGCGACTTCCTGCACGATCTCGCCTGGGCCGACGTCGCCGCCTTCGACGGCCAGCCCCAGCGCCGCTTCGTCCTCGAGGAGGCGGGAGCGATCGTGGCGATCGTCGCCGCGCAGGCCCGGCCGCTTCCTCGGGGCCGCTCGTTCTGGTACGTGCCCCACGGCCCGGTCCTCGACTACGACGACCCGCGGGCAGGCGAGCGCCTGCGGGCGCTTGTCATCGGCCTCGGCGCCGCCGCGCGCGAGGGTGGCGCGATCGCCGTGAAGCTCGAGCCGCGGCTGCCGTCGGGCGACCCGGCCCTGGCCGCCTTCTCTGGCCGCGGCCTCCTGCCGCTGGGTGAGACGCTGCAGGTCGGCCAGACCCGCATCGTCGAGCTCGCCGACGACGAGGCGCTGCTCGCCGGGTTCGACAAGGACACCCGCTACGGGGTCCGCCGCGCCGCGCGCGAGGGCGTGGAGGTCACGGCACTCGAGGATGGCGCAGACGAGCGCCCGATCGACGAGCTGCACGCCCTCGTGCGGGAGACCCAGCGCCGGGCGGGCTTCCCCATGCCGCCGCTCGAGCGCTATCGGATCGCGTGGCGCGCACTGGCGAGCGCCGGCCGGGCGGTCATCCTCGAGGCGCGACGCGAGGGGCAGCTCCTCGCGTCGGGGATGGTCGTCATCGAGGGCGATCGGTCCTTCTACCTGTTCAGTGGCTCGCGACGCGCGGAGCGCGGCGAGCCGAAGCGCTACGCCAGCTACGCGCTGCAATGGGAGATGATGCGGCTGGCCCGCGGGCGCGGCGTGCGCCGGCACGACCTGTGGGGCGTCGCGCCGTTCGAGGCGGGGCCCGATCACCCGTGGTTCGGGGTCGGCCTCTTCAAGAAGGGATTCGGCGGGAGCGAGACAGTCTGGGCCGGCTCGTGGGACCTCGTCGTGGATCCGACGCTCTATCGGCTGCGGACCGCGGCCGGGATGATGCGCGGCGCGTTGCGCCGGCTGCGCCGATGAGCGAGCCGCGGCGCATGGGCCTCGGCGCCCTGACCGACGTCGTCGCGCCGGAGCGGGTCGTCGGCATCCCGGTCGGCGAGGTGACCGGCCTCGCCCACGACTCCCGCGCCGTCGGGCCGGGGACGCTCTTCTTCGCGGTCCCCGGCGTTCACGTCGACGGGCACGATTTCGTGGCCGAGGCCGTGAAGCGCGGGGCCGTCGCGGTTGTCGTCGAGCGGGAGACGGTGGGCGTATCGGTGCCGCAGCTTGTCGTCGATCGGACGCGGCGTGCGCTCGCCGACGCTGCCGACGCCTGGTTCGGCCGTCCGTCGGAGCGGCTCGAGGTCATCGGCATCACGGGCACGGATGGCAAGACGACGACCTCGTTCCTCGCGGTCGAGCTGCTGCGCGCCGGCGGCCGGCGGCCGGGGATGGTCGGGACTGTCGAGCTCGTCGTCGGCGACGAGCGGATCTCGAACGAGGGCCGCAACACGACGCCCGAGGCGATCGAGTTGCAGGAGCTGCTGGCCAGCATGGTCCGGGCGGGCAACGACTGCGTCGTCATGGAGGCCACCTCGCACGGCCTTGCGCTCGAGCGGACGCGCAACTGCCGATTCGACGTCGGCGTCGTGACGGGCGTGACGAGCGAGCACCTCGAGTTTCACGGCAGCCTCGAGGCGTATCGCGCCGCGAAGGCGCAGCTCATCGAGGAGGCGCCGATCGCGATCCTCAACGCCGACGACGAGGCCTTCGCCGACTTCCGGGCGCGGGCCAGAGACCGGGTCCTGACGTTCGCGATCGACGCGGAGGCCGACCTGCGTGCCACGGACGTCGTTGCCGATGCGGATGGCAGCCGGTTCACGCTCGTGGCGCCCGGCTGGGAGGGTGACGTTCGGCTGCCGATGCCCGGGCGCTTCAACATCGCCAACGCGCTGGCCGCGCTCGCGATCGCGCACGTCGAGGGCGTGCCGCTCGAGCTCGCGGCCGAGGCCCTCGGTCGAACGGCCGGCGTTCCGGGGCGCATGGAGCGAGTCGACGCCGGCCAGCCGTTCAGCGTCGTCGTCGACTACGCCCACACGGCCGACTCGATGGCGAAGGTCCTTCGCATGCTCCGCCCGGTGACGCGAGGCCGGCTCATCGCCGTCTTCGGCTCGGCGGGGGAGCGTGACCCGACGAAACGGCCGGCCATGGGTCGGGCGAGCGCCGAGCTGGCGGACTATACGATCGTCACGGACGAGGATCCCCGCCTGGAGGACCCACGCGTCATCAACGAGGCGATCGCCGACGGCGCGCGCGCGGCAGGCGCCGGAGAGGACGCCCTCGTCGTCATCGACGACCGGCGCGAGGCGATCGCCCACGCGATCGGCCTGGCGGCCGAGGGCGACGTCATTCTCCTCGCCGGCAAGGGGCATGAGACGAGCATCTTCTACGGCCGCGACAAGCTGCCCTGGGACGACCGCGTCGTGGCGCGCGAGGCGCTCGCCGCTGCGGGCTGGGGATCGCGATGACGAGCAGCCAGCTGACCGCGTGGCGGTTCACCGATCCCGAGGCCTGGAACGCCTTCGTCGAGTCGGCGCCGTACCACGCCTTCCCGCAGCTGTGGGAATGGGGCGAGGTTCGTGCGCTCGGCGGCTGGCAGCCGGTGCGGCTCGCGATCGGCCCCTCGCCGGATGAGCCGATCGCCGGTGCGCAGCTGCTCCTCCGGCGCATGCCGATCGTCGGCTGGCATCTCGCGTACGTGCCGCGCGGCCCGATCGGCGATCTCGACGACCCATCGGTCCGCGTCGAGCTGTGGCGGGCGTTCCGTGCCCTGGGCAGGGCCGAGAAGGTCGCGACCCTTCGCGCCGACCCCGAGGCGCGGCCGCAGACGCCGTACGGTGCCGCGCTGCTGAACGCGCCGTGGCGGTCCGCTCCGAAGGTGCAGCCGCCCACGACGCGGGTGATCGATCTGTCGATCGGCCCGGAGGCACTGAAGGCGGCGCTCAAGCGCAAGCACCGCCAGTACGTCAACAAGGCCGAGCGCGGCGGCGTGACGATCGAGCGGTTCGACGGATCGTCGCCGGCGGAGGCGATCGGTCCGGCCCTCGCCGACTTCAACCGCATCTACCGCTTCACCGCGGAGCGTGCCGGCTTTGTCGCGCGCCAGCCCTTCTACTACGAGCGCGTGTGGTCGATCTTCGCGCCGACCGGCCGCGTTCGGTTGAGCTTCGCGGTGATGGACGGGGAGCGGGTCGCCACGCTCTTCCACTTCACCTGCGGCGAGCGTGCCGTCGAGTCGTATGGCGGCATGACCGATGCCGGGGCCGAGCTGCGGGCGAACTACCTGCTCAAGTGGGGGGCCATCGGCGAGTTCTCGCGCGATGGCTTCGGGGTCTACGACATGTGGGGCTTGGCGACCGGCGGCATCCGTCAGTTCAAGGAGGGCTTCGGGGGCGAGGAGATCGCCTACGTCGGCGGCCGTGACCTGGCGCTGCGCGGGCCGGTGGATGCGGTGCTGCGGGTCGCCATCCCCGCCTATGGCATCGCGCAGCGCACGCGGCTGAGGATCCTCGGCCGAGACCCAGGAGCGGGAGCGCCGGATGTCGGCTGACTCTGAGGCGCCGTCGTGACCGATGCGAGCCTGCTGCACCCCTCGGTTCGTGAGGGGCTCGCTGCACTCGGCCTGGAGTTCGAGGTGATGGCGTGCGACCCGGCGCTGGCCGACACCGCCGCCTTCGTCGAGGCCTACGGCGTGCCGATCGAGCGCAGCGCGAACACGATCGTGGTCGCCTCGAAGGGCGCGGAGCCCACGTACGTTGCCTGCGTGGTGCTGGCCACGACCTCGCTCGACGTGAATCGCGTCGTCCGACGCGAGATGGGGGTGCGCAAGGCCTCGTTCGCCGCACCCGATCCGGTGCGCGCCCTCACCGGCATGGAGATCGGGGGCGTCACACCCTTCGGCCTGCCGGATGACCTGCCGGTCCTCGTCGACGCTCGAGTCATGCAGCCGCCGTGGATCGTGCTGGGGGGAGGCAATCGGTCCTCCAAGCTCAAGCTGGCGCCTGGCGCGCTGCGCCGGCTGGCGACGGTCCGCGTGATCGAGGATCTTGCCTTCGTGCGCTGAACGGCCCCGCCGCTCCCGAGACGACGAAACGGGGACGGCCATCGCCGTCCCCGTT
>CAZKFP010000057.1:0-4550 GCA_964552085.1 uncultured Steroidobacteraceae bacterium | reverse complement strand
CGCGCGTTCCCTGACGATCCGGCCACACCCGCGAGAGGCGGCCTATCATCATCCGCATGACGACCGTCGCGCCGAAGAGCGGTCCGCGGACCGTCCGCGCCCCGCGCGGGACCGACCTGAGCTGCAAGGGCTGGCAGCAGGAGGCCGCCCTCCGGATGCTCATGAACAACCTCGACCCGGACGTCGCCGAGGATCCCGACCACCTCATCGTCTACGGCGGCACGGGTCGCGCGGCCCGCAGCTGGGACGCGTTCGACGCGATCGTTCACGAGCTCCGGCAACTGGCGGACGACGAGACGCTGCTCGTGGCGTCCGGCAAGCCGGTCGGAGTCTTCCGCACGACGACCGATGCGCCCCGGGTCCTCATCGCGAACGCGAACCTCGTGCCGCACTGGGCGACCTGGGACGTGTTCCGCGAACTCGAGCGCGCCGGCCTGACGATGTACGGCCAGATGACCGCCGGGTCGTGGATCTACATCGCGACGCAGGGGATCGTCCAGGGCACGTACGAGACGTTCGCCGAGGCCGCGCGCCAGCACTTCGGGGGCTCGCTCGCCGGCACCGCGACGCTGACGGCCGGCCTGGGCGGGATGGGCGGTGCCCAGCCGCTCGCGGTCACGATGAACGGCGGCGCGGCGCTCGTCGTCGAGGTCGACGAGGCCCGCGCCCGGCGCCGGCTCGATGCCGGGTACGTCGACGAGCTGACGCACGACCTCGACGACGCGGTCGCCATGGTCGATCGATGGCGCTCCGAGCGCGAGGGCCGCAGCGTCGCGCTCATCGGCAACGCGGCCGACGTGCTGCCGCAGCTCGTCGAGCGCGGGTGGCGCCCGGAGCTTGTCACCGACCAGACGTCGGCGCACGACCCGCTCGGCGGCTACGTGCCGGCCGGCATCGGCCTCGACGAGGCGCTCGAGCTGCGCACATCCGACCCCGACGACTACGTGCGCCGCTCCATGGCCTCGATGGCCGATCACCTGCGCGCCATGCTCGCCTTCCAGGCCGCCGGATCGGTCACCTTCGACTACGGGAACAACCTGCGCGCGCACGCCCAGCAGGCCGGCGTCGAGGACGCCTTCGACATCCCGGGCTTCGTGCCCGCCTTCATCCGCCCGCTCTTCTGCGAGGGCAAGGGCCCGTTCCGCGTGGCCGCGCTCTCGGGCGAGACGAGCGACATCGCCCGGATCGACCAAGCCCTGGGCGAGCTCTTCCCCGACGACGAGCCGCTCCAGCGCTGGCTGCGCCTCGCCGCGGAGAAGGTGCCGGTACAGGGGCTGCCCGCCCGCATCTGCTGGCTCGGCTACGGCGAGCGAGCCCGCGCCGGGGCCGCGATCAACGACCTCGTCGCGTCGGGGGAGATCACGGCACCGGTCGTCATCGGCCGCGACCATCTCGATGCCGGCTCGGTGGCGAGCCCGTACCGTGAGACCGAGGGCATGCGCGACGGCAGCGACGCGATCGCCGACTGGCCGATCCTGAACGCCCTGCTCAACACCGCGGCCGGCGCGACGTGGGTCAGCTTCCACCACGGCGGCGGCGTCGGGATCGGGTACTCGCTGCACGCCGGGATGGTGATCGTGGCCGACGGGACGCCCGAGGCCGCGGCACGGCTCGAACGCGTCCTGACCACGGATCCCGGGACCGGCGTCATCCGCCATGCCGATGCAGGCTACGAGCGCGCGATCGAGGTCGCCGACGAGCGCGGCGTCCACCTGCCGATGCGGGATCCCGGCTGACGCCCCGGCCGATGAAGGAGCCGCTGCCCGGCGCGCCGGAACCCTGGGCGCCATCCGACATGCCGGCGTTCCGCGCTCGCCCGCCGTACCTGATGAGCGAGATGATCGCGGCCGAGCCGGCGCTCGCCGAGCGGCTCATCCGGCGCCTCGCGAAGGACGACGCGGCGGACGCGCTGGCATCGGCGATCGGCGAGGCGGTCGCGGCGGGCAGGCCAATCCTGACGACCGGCTGCGGGACCTCGGAGCACGCGGCAATGGGCATCGCGATCCTCCTGAACGAGGCGCTCGATCTGCCGGCCGGACGCGAGATCCGAGCGGTCCAGGCGCTCGAGACGCGGCATCGGCCGCTCGCCGACGGCCTCCTTATCGCCGTCTCGCACGAGGGCGGCACGCACGCGACGAACGAGGCCATCCACGCGGCCCGTGAGGCCGGCGCGCGCACGGCCCTCGTCACGGTGGGCGGCGGGTCGCCGGGCGCTGCGCTCGCCGAGATCGTCGTCACGACGGAGGAGCAGGACCGCAGCTGGTGCCACACCGTCGGCTACCTCGCCCCGCTCGTCGCCGGGGTCGCCGTGGCCGCCCGGCTCCAGAAGAAGCGGCTCGACGCGGCGGCCATCCGGGCGCTGCTCGACGTGTCGGAGGACGCCCATGGCGCCGCCGACATGGCGGCCGCGCTGGCGGGCACGGATCGGCTCATCGTCGTCGGGTCAGGCGCCGACCACGTCACCGCCCGCGAGCTTGCCCTCAAGGTCGCCGAGGGCGCACGCCTCGCGACCGCGGCCCACGAACTCGAGACGATCCTCCACGGCCACCTCGCCGCGGCGAACCGCTGGACCGGGCTCGTGCTCGTCCTCACCGAGGCGACCTCCGGCGTCGAGGAGCGCGCGCTGCGCGTCTTCGCCGCGGCGAGGACGCTGGGGATGCCCGTTGCGGCGATCCTGGCGGAGCCGGTCCACCCGGAGATTCCGCCCTCGGAGACGCCGGCCGGCAGGATCGTCCTGCCCCGCACCGGTCGGGTCCCGACGCTCGCCGGCTCGCTCCTCGCATCGGCCCTCGCGCTCCAGCTGCTGACCGAACGCCTCGCGCGCGCGCGCAACGTCAACCCCGACACCCTCGGCCGCGAGGACCCGGCCCAGGCCTCGGCGCACGCCTGACACCCCGCGCAAGAGGATTGCGTCGCGAGAGATGTGCGCTACTGTGGCGCGAATCCATCGCTGGAGCGGCCACCATGACCACCCGGGTGCTCCCCTTGACGGCCCTCATCCTCGTCCTCGCCGCCTGCGGCGGCGCGCAGCCCGCCGCGAGCGATCCACCTGACGAGACCCAGGCGGCGGCCACCGACGCCCCGGCCGTCGGCGAAGCGGCGTCCGTCTTCGAGCTGAACGCCGGCGAATGCTTCGACAACGAGCAGGAGGGAATCATCGAGGAGGTCCTCCGGCTCGACTGCGCCGCTTCCCACGAGTACGAGTTGTACGCGGCGATCAATCACTCCGCCGGGGCCGACGGGGCGTATCCCGGCGATGCCGACATGACGGAGTTCGCCGAGTCGGAGTGCATCGAGCAGTTCGACGGCTTCGTCGGTGCATCGTACGAGGCCTCCGAGCTCTTCATCTACTACCTCCAGCCGACGGCCGACACGTGGGCCCAGGGCGACCGCGAGGTCCTCTGTGCGCTCTACCTACCCGACGGCGATCTCGAGGGCTCGATGGAGGGCAGCGGTCGCTGACGGAGCAGCTCGAAGAGCCGCACGTAGAAGCGCAGGTTGTGGAGCGTCGCCAGGCGCTCGGCCGAGCGGTCACCCACCTTGAACAGATGGTGGAGATACGCCGCCGAGTGGCGGGTGCAGAGCGGGCAGTCGCAGCCGTCCTCGACGGGTGAGTGGTCGACGCGGTACTCGGGATCGTGGATGCGCACGGCCCGGTAGAAGTGGTCGCCGGCGGCGGGGGTCCGTCCGGCCCAGCCGGGACGGAACGCGTACAGCCGCCCGTGCCGCGCGTCGCGCGTCGGCAGGGCGCAGTCGAAGATCGAGTAGCCGAGCGCGAAGGCCTCGACGACGTGGTCGGGGCGTCCGATGCCGAGCGCATGCTTCGGCGCGTCCGACGGCAGAGACTCGGCGACCCAGCGCAGCGGCTCGGCGAGCAGCGCCCCGTCCGCGGCGAGCGGCCAGCCGCCGAATCCGTACCCGTCGAAGCCGATCTCGGCCAGCGCCGCGGCGCAATGCCGGCGCAACGCCTCGACACGACCGCCCTGCACGACGGCGAAGATGCGCGGCGGGTCCGCGTCCTTCCGCTCCGCGACCTGCCGGTCGAACTCCTCGCGGCAGCGCCGCGCCCACTTGACCGTGCGCTCGACCGAGCGCTCCTGCTCCGGCTCCGGGTCGTCCGCATCGGTGCAGTCGTCCAGACAGACGACGATGTCGGAGCTCAGCTGGAGCTGGAGGCCGATGATGCGCTCGGGGGTGAGCGTCCACTTCTCGCCGGTCGACGGCTCGCGGAAGATCACCTCGTTGTCGCGAATGACCCCGCGGTTCGGGTCCTGGCGGATGAGGCTCCAGACCTGGAATCCGCCCGAGTCGGACAGGATCGGACCGGACCAGTCCATGAACCGATGGATCCCGCCGGCGGCCTGGACGACCCGGGCCCCCGGACGCCGGAGGAGATGGAAGGCGTTCACGACGACGCCGTCGATGCCGATGGCGCGCAGGTCCTCGCTGCTCGCCCCGCGCACGCCGGCCCGCGTCGCGTCGGGCAGGAACGTCGGCACGGCCAGCGCGCCGCGGCGGGTGACGAGCGGCTCAGCCATCGACCGGCTCCA
>CAZKFP010000056.1:0-7056 GCA_964552085.1 uncultured Steroidobacteraceae bacterium | reverse complement strand
GGGATGTAGTGCTGCGTCTCAATCGGGCGCAGCGAGATCCCACCGAAGGCGACCGACGAGGAGCCGTCGTGCTCGGAGAGGCGGAGGCAATCCTCGAAGTGCCTCGCGTTGCCGACGCCTTTTGCCAGGTCGAGCATCTGGTCGGCCGAGCCCGGTGGGAGCACGACCCGCAGGCGCTCGTCCTTCGGCCGGGCCCGCCACGGGTAGACGTAGCGCAGCGTGACGAGGTCGAGCATGTGGTCGGCGTGCATGTGGCTGACGACGATGGCGTCGAGCTCGTCGGGATGGTGCCGGACGAGGAGCTGGGCCACGACCCCCGGACCGATGTCGACGAGCACCCGGGCGCCGCCGCCCTCGACGAGGTAGCCGGCACACGCCTCGCCGGGGTTTGGTGCGGCGGGGGAGCGGCCCAGGATCGTGAGCCGCATTCAGCGCTGCTCGATTGCCACGTAGTCGCGCGTCTCCGGCCCGGTGTACACCTGCCGCGGCCGCCCGATCTTCGTCTCCGGCGACTCGATCATCTCCTTCCACTGCGCGATCCAGCCCGGCAGGCGACCGATGGCGAAGCAGTTCGTGAACATGTTCTTCGGGAAGCCGATGGCGCGGTAGATGAGGCCGGAGTAGAAGTCGACGTTCGGGTACAGCTTGCGGCTGACGAAGTACTCGTCGTTGAGCGCCACCTCCTCCAGGCGCTGCGCCACCTCGAACAGGTCGTCGTCCGCGCCCGTGGCCGAAAGCACACGTTCCGCCGCGGCCTTGATGATCTTCGCGCGCGGGTCGAAGTTCTTGTAGACGCGGTGCCCGAACCCTGCAAGGCGGAAGTCGTCCTTCGGGTCCTTCGCCTTGTCGACCCACTTCCGCACGTTGCCGCCGTCGGTCACGATCTGCTCGAGCGTGTTGATGACCGCCTCGTTCGCGCCGCCGTGCAGCGGGCCCCACAGGGCGCTGATGCCGGCGCTGATCGACGCGTAGAGGTTCGCGTGGGTGCTGCCCACCATGCGGACCGTGGAGGTGGATGCGTTCTGCTCGTGATCGGCGTGGAGGATGAGCAGGAGGTCGAGCGCCTCGGCCACCTTCGGGTTCACCTCGTATGCCTCCGAGGGGACGGCGAACATCATGTGCAGCAGGTTCGCCGAGTAGCCGAGATCGTTGCGCGGGTAGACGTAGGGCTGGCCGATCGCCTTCTTGAACGACCACGCCGCCAGCGTCGGCAGTTTCGCGATGAGCCGGTTGATCGTGATCTCGACCGCGTCGGGATCGAAGATGTTCTGGCTGTCGGGGTAGAAGTTGCTCATCCCCACGGTGCCGGATGCCAGCACGGCCATCGGGTGCGCGTCGGAGGGGAATGAGTCGAAGAAGTGGCGCATCTCCTCGCGAATGAGCGTGTGGTGCGTGACGTCGGAGACG
The DNA here is from genome assembly GCA_964552085.1 of uncultured Steroidobacteraceae bacterium. Classification (GTDB taxonomy): domain Bacteria; phylum Chloroflexota; class Limnocylindria; order QHBO01; family QHBO01; genus JACDBZ01. Next base: position 5,649 of record CAZKFP010000056.1, on the reverse strand, counting down.
AACCGATCCAGCTGCTCGCGGGTCGGCAGCTCGCCCCAGATGAGCAGGTACGCCACCTCCAGGAAGGTCGATCGCTCGGCGAGCTGCTCGATCGGGTAGCCGCGGTAGCGGAGAATCCCCTCCTCGCCGTCGAGGAACGTGATCGCGCTCGTGCAGGCGCCCGTGTTGCCGTAGCCGGGGTCCAGTGTGATGAGCCCGGTCTCGGCGCGCAGCCTGGCGATGTCGACCGCGTCGTCGCCATCAGTGCCGCGCACGATCGGCAGCTCGAGCTCCTGATCCTCGATGCCCAGTCTGGCGACGCCGGCGCTCACCGAGGAGTCCGCGGTCATGCCAAGAGCTCCTCGACCGCGGCGCGCTCCTCGAGCAGCTCGGCGGTCGTGGCCTCGATCTTCGAGCGGGCGAAGTCGCCGTGCTCAATGCCGGGCACGATCTCGACGCTTCCCGGCGCCGTGGCGCGCAGCGGATAGCCGAAGACGAGGCCCTCTGGGACGTCGTAGCCGCCGCCACCGGCCGGTGCCGCGATCGCGGAGGAGAAGATTTCGCCCGTCGGGCGGGCGACGTTGCGAACCGTGTCGATGACCGCGTTCGCAGCACTCGCGGCGGAGCTCTGCCCGCGGGCCCTGATGATCGCCGCGCCGCGCTGCTGGACGCTCGCGATGAAGTCGCCGCGCAGCCACTCCTCGTCGCCGATCACCTCCGGCGCCGGCCGGCCGCCGATCGTCGCGTGCCAGGCGTCGGGGAACTGGGTCGAGGAGTGGTTGCCCCAGATGGCGAGGTCGCGCACCGTGCTGACCGGGACACCAGCCCGTGCGGCGAGCTGCGACCGGCCGCGGCTCTCGTCGAGCATCGTCATCGCGAACCACCGCTCCTTCGCCATCCCGTTGCGCGCGGCGGCCGTAGAGCCGATGAGCGCGTTCGTGTTGCACGGGTTGCCGACCACGAGAACGCGGCAGTCGCCCGCCGCGTTGCGCGCGATCGACTCCCCCTGGCCGGTGAAGATGCCGCCGTTGATGCTGAGCAGGTCCTTGCGCTCCATGCCCTCGCGGCGCGGGACCGCCCCGACGAGCAGCGCCCAGTTCGCGCCGTTGAAGGCCGTATCGGTGTCGGAGGTGCAGACGACGGATTCAAGGAGCGGGAAGGCGCAGTCGTCGAGCTCCATGCGCACGCCTTCGAGCGCGGGCAGCGCCGCCTCGAGCTCGAGGAGCTGGAGCGCGACCTTCGTCTCCGGTCCGAAGGCCTGGCCCGAGGCGATGCGGAAGAGGAGCGCGTAGCCGATCTGGCCGGCGGCGCCGGTCACGGCCACGCGGACGGTGGAGTCGGGCATCGGTCTCCTGTCGTGAGGGTCGCTCCGAGTGTAGCGCAGCCTCACTCCCCGTCGGACAGGCCCCCGATGCGCTCGCTCGCCCAGTCACCGACCGCCGACGCCATAGCGGCGAACGCCATCTGCGGCAGCCAGCCGGCCACCTCGGAGCGCGCGACCCAGGCATGGTCGCTCGACTCGGAGTCGAGCGAGACCGGAGCCTCCGAGTCGAGCGCCCGCCCGCGGAAGACCGCGGTCACAGCGTTCGCCGGCTGCGAGTGATAGACACCCGTCAGTGCGAGCAGCTCGACCGCGATGCCCGACTCTTCCAGCGTCTCGCGCCTGGCGGCCATCTCGAACGACTCGCCCGGGTCCAGGTAGCCGGCCGGCAGGTCCCAGGCGCCCATGCCCGGCTGGACGGCGCGCCTCAGCAGGAGGATGGATGGCTCCGCCGCGCCATCGGGCACTCGCTCGAGCAGCACGGCCGCGGCCGGCAGCGGGTTGGCATGCCAGCGCCAGGCGCAGCGGTCGCAGACGAGTGGCTCCTCGTCGGGCGACATGCAATGCGGACAGGCGGGGACCGAGCGGCTCACGAGCGGCAGCGTATCAGCCGGCCGGCTCCTCGCGAACCGCGGCCAGGAGGAACCGCTCGTCGATCCGCTCACGCAGCGCATCGCGGGCGACGCGGAACGCGGCGAGGCGGACCTCGTCGTCGCCCGGCACGCCCGAGGGATCGTCGATGCTCCAGTGGTCCTGCCACGCGACGCCCGGCAGCACGGGACACGACTCGCGGGCCTGGTCGCAGACCGTGACGAGCCAGTCGAACGCCTGGCCCATGAAGGGCTCGAGCGTCTTGCTCGACTGGCCGGAGATGTCGATGCCGATCTCGTGCATGACTGCAATCGCCTCGGGCCGGACACGCGTCGCCTCGGTGCCGGCGCTGAACACCTCGAATCGATCTCCGCCCCAGGCGCGGAGCATGCCCTCTGCCATCTGGGATCGAGCGCTGTTGTGGGTGCAGACGAAGATGACGCGTTGTCGCTCGGCTTCCATCGGTCCCATTCTGGCGCGTCCGGGTTAAGGCAGCGTCAATGTCCACCGATGTGGACAACGTGTGGATAAGTGCGTCCCGGCGCCCGAAGGTCGTGGAGAAGGGGGATTGCGGGGTATCCGCGCCGCGGCATACCCTGTGGTCGTCCCGAAGGGGCAGTCAAAGGCACCAGCGATTGCATCAATGGTCCGGCGGCGGTTCCTTCGGGACATTTCGCTGTCCGGATGTTTCGAGCCCGGGCCTTCGAGCCTAACGCTCGAGGTCGCGCTGGAGCCGGCGGACGACCTCGGCCGTCTCGTCGTCGGGCGCGCGGCCCGGCTCGGAGGACGGCCCCGCGAACGTGCCGAACTGGCGGTCGCCGGCATCGCCGAGCCCGGGCACGATGTAGCCACGCTCGTTCAGGTGCGAGTCCATCGCCGCCACGTGGATGTCGACGTCGGGATGCGCCGCCGACAGCGTCGAGACACCCTCCGGTGCCGCGATGAGCGAGACCTGCTTGATCCGCGCCGCGCCCCATGTCTTGAGGATGTCGACCGTCGCGGCGGCCGAGCCGCCGGTGGCGAGCATCGGGTCGAGGATGAGGCAGACCTGGGCGGTCGCGGCGTCAGGCAGCTTGTTGTAATACTCAACCGGCTTGAGCGTTCGCTCGTCGCGGTAGAGCCCGATGTGCCACACCTCGGCGGTCGGGAGCAGCTCGAGCATGGCATCCACCATCCCCAGCCCGGCGCGCAGGATCGGGATGAGCCCGACCTTCGGTTCGAGCCGGGCCGCGGTCATCGCCTCCAGCGGCGTCTCGATCGGCTCCGGGCGCGTCGCGAGGTCGGCCATCGCCTCGTAGCCGAGCAGCCAGGTCAGCTCACGCACGAGCTCGCGGAATTTCTTCGGCTCCGTCGTCCGGTCGCGCAGGATCGCGAGCTTGTGCGCCACGAGCGGGTGCTGGCTGACATGGACGGGCATCGCGCCGATTCTAGTCGTGGGGGCGTGCGGCGCACTGCACCGATGCGCCGACCCTGCCCGGCCGCCGGATGGTACGGGTCGTGCTCGAAAAGTCCGGATCTACCTCCGCTGGCGTCATGCTGGTAGGCTATCGGTCCCTGCACGAAGCAATCGCGCTACGGACCGTGCCCAACCCGTCGCCGGATCGGTACCCTCAGGAGGTCGCAGAAGCATGGTCTTCGGATCGAAGCGTGAAACCAAGCCGGACAGCCTCTCGCGCGAGGACGTGGTCGGGAACCTGTATCCGGATAGCCTTTCCAGTGAGGTCGACGTGGCACAGCCATCCACAGAGTTCCCCCGGACGGCGGATCGCGGCAACGAGTCGGTCATCGATCCGCACGCCCGGTTCAACGGCAAGTACGTCAGCGACCGCGATCTTCGGATCGAGGGCGAAGCCCAGGGCGAGATCGAGTGCCAGGGGACGCTGATCATCAGCCCGCAGGCGCGCGTCCGCAGCGCCATCACGGCGCACAACGTGATCGTCAATGGCGATTACGAGGGCGACGTCGATTGCGGTGGCCGGTTCGAGATCGGCTCGACCGGGCGCGTCAAGGGCAACATCAAGACGCAGGTCCTGGTCGTCAAGGAGGGAGCCCACTGGGAGGGCGGCGTCACGATGACCCGCGAGCCAGGCGCCCGTCCCACGGCGCCGGCACCGCAGGCTGACCAGCCGGCTCAGGGCGGTAAGGGCTCGGGCGGCGAGAACCAGCAGCGTGGCCAGGGCGGACAGGGCGGCGGCAGCATCTTCAGCAAGGGCGAGCGTCAGGCGCAGGCCGCGGAGCAGCGCGAGGGCCAGCCGGCCGGACAGGGCGGCGGCGGCCAGTAGCCGCACGACCGCCGCCCCAACTTGACGCGCAGCCGCCGATCGACCCCCGCCGCGCCCCCGGTGCTGGTGGAGGTGACACGCGGCGGCCGCGTCGAGTCCTCGCACCGTGGCTCGATCGCTGTCGTCGCGCCGGATGGCTCGCCGATCGCGTCGATCGGTGATCCGGGGCAATTCGTCTTCTCGCGCTCGAGCGCGAAGCCCTTCCAGCTCGCGCCGTTCGTCGCCTCCGGCCGCTTTGACGAGTACGACCTCGGCACCGAGGCGCTGGCGATCATGGCCGCGAGCCACAGCGGCGAGGACCGGCACGTCCGCCTGGTCCAGGAGATCCTGCGTCGCGGCGGGCTGACGAGCGCGGTGCTCCAGAACCAGGTTCATCCGCCGTACGACGTCGAGACCGCCCAGCGGCTGGTGCGTGACGGGGAGCGTCCCACCGCGCTGCGCGGCAACTGCTCGGGCAAGCACGCCGGCATGATCCTCTTCGCCAAGGCCTCCGGCTGGCCGCTCGACACGTACTGGCATCCCGACCACCCCGTCCAGCGCCTGGCGCTCGAGACGGTCTCGGCCCTCTCGGACGTCCCCATCGAGGAGGTCGCGATCGCGGTCGATGGCTGCGGCGTCGTCTGCTTCGGGATGCCGCTCCGCGGCCTGGCGACGGCGTTCGCGCGCCTGGCCGACCCATCCGCCGTGGCCGATCCACCATTGCGGTCGGCGCTGACGCGCATCCGCGACGCGATGATGGAGCATCCGGAGCTCGTGGCCGGGGAGCGCCGCCGGATCGACACCGCCCTCATGCTCTCGTTTCCGAAGCGGGTCCTGAGCAAGGGCGGCGCCGAGGGGATCCTCGCCATGGCCCTGCCGCCGGGGGCGCTGTCCAAGGGCGCTCCGTTCGGCGATGGAGCGATGGGCATCGGGGCCGTGATCGAGGACGGTAACTGCGCGCGCCGCGGCGGCGACGTCACCAGCGTCGAGATCCTGCGCCAGCTCGGCCTGGTGGCGGGGCCGCTCCCCGGCGGGCTGGTCGAATTCTCCTCGCCGCCGATCACCGATCCACGCGGCGAGGTTGCTGGCAGGGTGCGGCCCGTCTTTCGCCTTTCCTAGGGTCGCTCAGGCGCCGATGGCGGAGCGCACCGCATCGGCGATGCGGACAAAGACCGGCGCCAGCAGCAGTGCCGGCAGGAAGTTGGCGACGCGCACCGCCTTGAGGTCGAGCAGCCGCAGCGCGACCCCCAGGAGGAGCACGCCGCCGGCAGAGGTGATGGCCAGGATGGTCGGCGGGTCCATCACGTCGCGCAGCAGGAAGGCCCCGCCCGCGATGCTGCCCTGCACGATGAAGACGGTGATCGCCGACAGCGCCACCCCCGGGCCGAGTGCGGCGGCGAACGCGATGCTCGCCACGCCGTCGAGAAGCGACTTGATGGCGAGCAGCCGCAGGTCGCCGGTCAGGCCGTTCTCGAGCGAGCCGAGGATGGTCAACGG
>CAZKFP010000055.1:0-3667 GCA_964552085.1 uncultured Steroidobacteraceae bacterium | reverse complement strand
CTGACCGGGCATCCCGACCCGGAGCTGTCCACAGAGGCGTGGCTCCTCATCGGGACGGCGCGCTGCCGGACCGGTGACGAGCCGGGCGCCCGCGCCGCCGGGCAGGCGGCCGCGCAGTCGGGCGGGCCCTCGGCCTGGCTCGGATGGCGCAGCGTGGCCGAGCAGCTCGTCCGCGACGGCGATCTCGAGGGTGCCATCTCGGCGTACCGCGAGGCCGATCGACGCGCCCCGCCGGCCGAGCGCGGGGCGATCGCGAACCGCATCGCCTGGCTGCTCAAGGAGACCGGCCACGACTTCGCCGCGCGCCGCCAGTTCAACCGCGCTCGCGGGGCGTATGCCTCGCACACCGCGTACGTGACGTACGCGATCATCGCCATTTGCGTGGCCCTCTTCGCGGTCGACACGCTGCTGAGCGGTGGCTCGACGCTCGGCGGTGGGTTCTTCGGCGGCAGCGTCGGGCCCCTTGGCGAGCAGAACCTGATCAACGCCTTCTACGTGGCGCGCGGCGAGTGGTGGCGCATCTTCACGAGCGCGTTCTTCCACCTCTCGCTCATCCACATCGGCTTCAACATGTACGTGCTCTACCTCTACGGGTCGATCGTCGAGCGCATGTACGGGCCGATCGAGTACGCGGCCATCTATCTGCTCTGCGCCGCCGGCGGGAGCGTCCTGACGATCCTCGTCGACCCGACCCAGTTCGCGGCCGGCGCCTCGGGCGCGATCTTCGGCATCATCGGTCTCCTCTTCGTGGTCTCGCGGCGGCACCATGCCGTGCTCGGGCGCGAGGCGCGATCGGTCATGGCCGGGATCGGCTCCTACCTCGTCTTCCTGCTCTTCTTCACGTTTCTCGTGCCTGGCATCAGCTGGACCGGGCACCTCGGCGGCATGATCGTCGGCGCCGCCCTCGGCTTCATGCTGCCGCCGACCCGGGTCGCGACGATGGGTGGCATGTGGCGGTCGCCGAGCGGCGAGCGCCTGACCGGCGCGATGCCACGGAGCGTTCGCCTCGCCGCCTACGCGGCGGTGGCCGTCGTGCTCTACGCCGGCACGTACGTCGCCGTCGAACGGATCATCGGATAGCACGTGCGCCGGGCAACGGTCCTCGTCGCAACGCTTCTGCTTGCCGGCTGCATGGCCGATGCGGCCCCCACCGAGCCGCCGTTCTACTTCCCTCGACACGCGTCGCCGCTCGGCCACGGCGACGCGGCGCTCCTCGAGGGCGTGGCGGTGTACGGCGACGGATGCCTCTGGATCGAGGCGGCCGACGGCAGCCGCCACCTCCCGCTGTGGCCCGCGGACACGCAGCTCGGGATGATCAACCGCGAGCCCGCCATCCTCGGCCCCGACGGCGAGCTGCTCGTCGAGTCCGGGGACGCAGCGGTCGACATCGCTCGGCTCGGCGGCAGCGAGACGTCCGCCGCCGTGGCTCGCGACCTCGTGGGCGAGATCCCGGCGCGCTGCCTGGCGGACGCGATCTGGGTCGTGAGTGACGTTCTGAACCGGCCCTGAGGCACGCGCCGTGCGATCCTGTCGGGCATGTGCTTCGACACCGATGCCCGACCTCCGCTGCCACCGATCCGCGGCGGCGCCCTCGACGCCCGCGACCTGACGCTCACGAGCCGTGACGGAACGGCCTTCCGAGCGTACGCGGCCCGCGCCGAGCGACCCTCCGGCGCGGGGATCGTCGTCATTCCCGACGTGCGCGGCCTGCACCCGTACTACGAGGAGCTGGCCCTGCGTTTCGCCGAGGCCGGCGTGCAGGCCGTCGCCGTCGACCTCTACGCGCGCAGCGCCGGCACCGGCAGGCGCGGCGAGGGATTCGAGCACGAGCCGCACGTGGCGCAGATCGATCCGGGGGCCGTCAACGACGACGTGGCGGCCGCGGCGGCCTTCCTGCGCACGCCCGAGGGCGGCGAGCCGGAGCGGCTGTACAGCGTCGGCTTCTGCCTCGGCGGGCGGATCAGCCTGCTCCAGGCCGCGACCGGGCTCGGGCTTGCCGGCGTGATCGGCTGTTATCCGTGGCCGACCGGGCCGCATCGCAGCGGCCTCCCCGCGCCCGCCGACGAGGCGCCGCGCTTCGGCTCTCCGGTCCTCAACCTGTACGGCGGCGTCGATGCCGGCATTCCGGCCGAGGCGCGCGAGGCCTTCGATCGCGCCCTCGACGCGGCCGGTGTCGAGCATCGGTCGATCGTCTACCCCGATGCGCCGCACTCGTTCTTCGATCGCAGGGCACACGACTTCGCCGACGCGAGCGCCGACGCCTGGCACCAGATGCTCGACTTCATGAGGTGACCGGTGACCAGGCCGGCGGGTCTCAGGCGGCCGGCGCGGAGTCCCCGGGCAGCGGGTAGACCGGGACCTCGCGCGCCCGCGCGTGGACGATGACCTCGGTCCCGATCTCGAGCGTGGCGCTCGACGAGGTTGCCGCCTCGAGCTCGACGCCCTCCGGGCTGCGCAGGACGTGGTGGACCTCCGACCCGTGGAAGACGCGGCGCACGATGCGCAGAACGCTCTCCGGGCGTGGCGGGCTCGAGAGGCGAGCGACGGGCAGCATGTGGAGCTGTTCGGGGCGCAGGAGCACCTCGGCGTGCACGCCGTCGGCCAGGGTCCCGTTCGCCGCCCGAAAGCGGCCGGCGAGCGTCATCACCTCCCCGTGGCGCACCTCGCCCCGCAGGAGATTCGCCTCGCCGACGAAGCCCGCCACGAAGCGGTTGACGGGACGCAGGTAGAGCTCGCTCGGCGTCGAGAGCTGCTCGATCCGTCCGGCGCGCATGACCGCGACGCGGTCGCTGATCTCGAGCGCCTCGCCCTGGTCGTGCGTCACGAAGAGGGTCGTCGCGCCGGCGCTGCGGAGGATCTCGCGCACCTCGACGCGCAGCTGGGAGCGGAGCGTGGCGTCGAGGCTGTTGAACGGCTCGTCGAGGAGGATGAGCGCCGGATCGGGCGCCAGCGCCCGGGCGAGGGCGACGCGCTGCTGCTGGCCACCCGACAGCTCGTGGGGCATCCGGTGCTGGAGCCCGGCGAGCCCGACGAGCGCCACGAGCTCGGCGACGCGGGCGCCGCGCGACCGCCGCGGCAGGCCGAACCCGACGTTGCCGGAGACGTCGAGGTGGGGGAAGAGGGCCGACTCCTGGAAGACCATCCCGATTCGACGCTCATCGGGCGGGACGTGACGGCGCGGCCCGGTCACGACCCGGCCATCGATCTCGATGCCGCCGGCATCCGGTCGCTCGAAGCCGGCGACGAGCCGCAGGAGGGTCGTCTTGCCGCAGCCGGACGGGCCGAGGACGCCGAGGAACTCGCCGCGACGGACCTCGAGCGAGACCTCGTCGACGGCGACGACCTCGCCGAAGCGCTTCGTCAGCGACAGCGTGCGCAGTGCGGGGATCGAATCGGCGTCGGGCGTGTCTGCCATCGGCGCCATTGTGACCGGTGGGCTCGAGAGCATCGTTGTCACGGCTCGCGCTCGAGCCGGAGCACGAACCAGAGCGACGCGGCGGCGACGAGGACCATGAGCAGAGCCGGTGGTGCGGCCCGCGCGAAGAATCCCTCGCTCGTCGCGCTCCAGATGCGCACGGCGAGCGTGTCAAACCCGGTCGGCGCCAGGAGGATTGTCGTCGGCAGCTCCTTCATGGCGGTCAGGAAGACGAGTGCGCTGCCGGCGATG
>CAZKFP010000054.1:0-11449 GCA_964552085.1 uncultured Steroidobacteraceae bacterium | reverse complement strand
GACAAAGCGCCTGGCGAGCTACGAGCGGCGCGACGCCCTCGCGCACGTCGCGGCGTGCATCGAGCGCGACGCCGACGAGCTGGCGGTCCTCCTCAGCCGGGAGTCCGGCAAGCCGATCAGGGACGCGAAAGGCAAGGTGGCACGCGGCGCGCTCACCTTCCGGACTGCTGCCGAGGAGGCGCTGCGCATCAACGGCGAGTGGCTGCCACTGGACTGGGCGCCGGCGAACAAGGGGCGCCACGGCATCGTGCGACGCTATCCGATCGGTCCGGTGGCCGGCATCAGCCCGTTCAACTTCCCGCTGAACCTCGCGGCGCACAAGGTCGCGCCGGCGATTGCGGCGGGCTGCAGCATCGTGCTCAAGCCGCCGTCGAAGGACCCGCTCTCGATGCTGCGCATCGCCGAGTACCTCGCCGAGACCGACCTGCCGCCCGGCGCGGTCAGCATCCTGCCGATGGATCGGCCGACCGGCGACCGGATGGTCTCCGACGATCGTTTCAAGCTCCTGAGCTTCACCGGGTCGCCTTCGGTCGGCTGGAAGATGAAGGCCGATGCCGGCAAGAAGAAGGTCGTCCTCGAGCTGGGCGGCAACGCCGGGGCGATCGTCGACGAGACCGCCGACCTCGACTGGGCCGTCGACCGGCTCGTCTACGGGGCCTTCGCCTATGCCGGCCAGGTCTGCATCAGCGTTCAGCGCATCTACGTCGTCGGCGACGTGTACGACGAGTTCGAGCGCCGCTTCGTGGAGCGCGCCCGGCGTGTGAAGGTCGGCCAGCCGTCGAGCGAGGAGACCGACCTCGGGCCGATGGTCGACGAGGCTGCCGTGTCCCGCACGCACGAGTGGGTGAGCGAGGCCCTGCGCGGCGGTGCCCGCGCGCTGCTGGCGGGCGAGCCCGCCGGACGCTGGTACGGGCCGACGGTCCTCGTCGACGTCCCGCGCGACGCGATGATCTGTTCGGAGGAGGCGTTCGCCCCGGTCGTCAACCTCTTCCGGGTCGACGCCTTCGCCGATGCCATGCAGGCGATCAACGACAGCCGCTTCGGTCTGCAGTGCGGCGTCTTCACGAGCTCGCTCGACCACGCGCTGCGCGCGCACGACGAGCTCGAGGTCGGGGGCGTGATCGTGAACGACGTCCCGACCTGGCGCACCGACTCGATGCCGTATGGCGGCGTGAAGGACTCGGGGCTCGGCCGCGAAGGGCTGCGCTGGAGCATCGAGGATATGACGGAGCCGCGCCTGCTCGCGTTCGCGCCCCTGCCTCAACGCCCCGCATGACCGACAGCACCACGCTCTTCGTCCGCGTGCTCCGCGGCGACGAGCTTCGAGACGGGGAGCTCATCCCGGTCGAGATCGACGGTACGCCGGTCGTCCTCGTCCGCCACGAGGGTGTGTTCTTCGCCGTGCAGAACAACTGCAGCCACCGCGACTTCCCGCTCAGCGAGGCCGGGTTCGACCCGCGCGACGGCGTCCTCGTCTGCGCCTGGCATGGTGGCTGTTTCGACATCCGCAGCGGCGCCGCGGTCGTCCCGCCCGCCACGGATCCGGTTGAGACCTTCCCGGTCCGCGTCCGCGACGGTTGGGTCGAGATCGGCCTGACCGGCAGCCTCGCCCGCGAGCGCGGGGCCGCGTAGGGCACGATGCGTCTCGAGGCACTGCCGTTCGTCAACTGGATCTTCTGGGCCTCGCTCGCGGCCGGGACGCTGCTCGTCGTCGGGGTCATCGAACGCCTGGGCGGGACGACGCGCGGCTACCGGCTGTTCATGGCCTGGCTGATCGTCGCGTTCGCCGCGGTCCTCGTGGCGAGCGATCTCGCCCTGCCGCCCGATGCCCAGGGCTCGGCCACGGCCGCGCTGCGCCGGCCGCTGACCTTCACCTTTGCGGCGGGCTCGCTCGTGTACCTCGTCGCCTCGCTCGCGAGATGGCCGCGCAGCGGCCTCGCGATCGCGACCGGCTGCATCGGCATGGCGGCCCTCGTCGCCGTCGCCGCGGCCGGCGGGAGCCACAGCGCGCCGCTCTTCGCCGGCCAGCTCATCCTCGCCGCGCTGGCGCTCGGCTCGGTCAACGCGGCGATGCTGCTCGGCCACTGGTACCTCGTCACGCCGAAGCTGTCGCCGACGCCGCTGCGCCGCATGATGTGGCTTCTCGTCGGGAGCCTGACGCTCCAGGCCGTCGCGTTCGGCGTGGCGCTCGCCGCCGGCGGGGAGGAGGCGCTCAGCGGTGGGATCGGCATCCTCACCTGGCTCCGGCTGGCCGTCGGGATCCTGCTGCCGATCGTCGTGGCGGCGCTCGCGATCGCCGCTTCACGCGCCGCCTCGCTGCAGGCCTCGACCGGCCTGCTCTACGTCGGCCTGGCGTTGATCATGGCCGGCTCGATCGCCGGCGCGAGCATCACGTACCTGACCGGGGTCCCGGTCTGAACCATGCTCGTCATCGCGCGCACCTTCGCGTCCCTGCGCGAGCTCTCGACCGACCGGTGTGAGCTGGCGCTTGCCGAAGACGCCACGGTCGCCGATGCGTGGGCCGCCCTCGAGGAGCGCCATCCGGGGATCGCGTCGCACCGGCCGTACGTGCGAGCCGCGCGGAACGGTGCCTACGCCGCGTGGGAGGAGGCGTTGGCTGACGGCGACACGGTCGCCTTCCTGCCGCCGGTCAGCGGCGGGGCAACCGGGCTGACCGACGAGGCGATCGACGTCGCCGCCCTCGAGGCCGCGGTGGCGGGGCCCGGCCACGGCGCGGTCGTCACGTTTGTCGGGCGCGCGCGCGACGTGGCGGACGACGGCAGGACCGTGACCGAGCTCGAGTACGAGGTCTACCCCGAGATGGCGGCCTCCGTCCTCGACGCCATCGCGACCGAGGCCGAGGCGCGCTTCGGCGTCGCGATCGGGCTCGTCCATCGGTACGGCATCGTGCCGATCGGGGAGGCGGCCGTCGTGATCGTCAGCGCCGCGGTCCACCGCGGCGATGCGTACGAGGCGAATCGGTTCGTCATCGAGGCGATCAAGGAGCGCCTGCCGATCTGGAAGCGCGAGCGCTTCGCCGATGGGAGCGAGTGGAAGCGAGCCGGAGCCTGACGCGCGACCTGCCGGCGCTCATTGCGCAGCGTCAGCGTCCCTGCTGCGACCGGAGCCATCGTTCCGTTTCGGCCGGCGAGCGGAGCCGGACGAGACGGACGGCGGGATGCGCGGCCAGGTCGGCCAGCGTCCGTCGCCGGCGGCCACGGTGCGTTCGGAGGATCCACCACAGCAGCCCGCCGCGGCGCAGGGCGTTGCCGAGCGACTCGCGGTTGCCCGTGCCGGGCCAGAACTCCTCCTGTGAGCGGATGCGGGCCAGCGTGCGTCGTGCCCATCGGCCGAGGACGATCGGCATCGGGTAGTCGAGCCAGACGACGGTCTCGACCCGCGCCCAGGTGATGTCGCGGTGCTGGCTGTAGGCGCCGTCGGCGACCCACGCCTCGCCGGTCAGCGCCGCGGCCAGGCGCTCGCGGAAGACGGGCTCGGGGACCGGCGTCCAGTCCGGTCCCCAGAAGATCGCGTCGAACTCGACGTGCGGCAGGTCCAACCGGCTCGCAAGCGCTCGCGCCAGGGTCGTCTTGCCGGAGCAGCTCGTGCCGACGACGTTGATGCGGCTCATCGGCGATGAAGGCTACTAGACCGGACCGATGTGCAAGCCGGCGCGAGGGAAGGCACAATGCGCGGGTCATGGCGACCCCCAAGCCCGGCGAGATCCGGTGCCCGACCTGTCATCGCTCAACCGCGCCCGCCGCGTTCTGCACGCAGTGCGGCACGGCGATCCCACCGGATGCCCGGATCCGCCCGCGCGGGATGGATCGCGACGAGCTCCAGGATCGCATCCGCGCCCGGCGCTCCGGCGGCGATCCGTACCGCCGTGGCGGGGCGCCGGACGAGGAGCGCGCCTACCAGCGCTACGAGCCCGATCCGAACGACGCGGCCCTGCGGCACGCCCAGGGGACAGACGACCGCCGCCGTGATCTCTTCGACGAGTCGGCAGCAGCGGGCGTCGGTGGAACCGCCGCGCCGGACGTCACCCGCGATCGCGACGAGTGGTCGCGTCCGGCCGCGATTCCCACTCCGGCCTCCGCTCCACCGTCGCCCGGCTACGCCGCACCACCGTCGGACCTGCCGCTCGCCGACGAGGCGGGCTACGAGGAAGTGGCGTACCCGGCTGCGGGCAATGTCGACAACTTCGACGACGAGGCGTACGAGGAGGGGGCCTACCCGTACGAGTACGAGGACTGGGAGGAGGAGGGAGAGCGCCGCCCGGGCGCCGGTGCCGTCGCGATCCTCGGGTTCCTCGCCCTGGGCGTGCTCGCGCTGCTCGGCGGTGCGGTCCTGGCCGGCGTCTTCAGCGACCCGGGCACCGGCCAGCTCGACCCGACGCCGACGGCCTCGGCGAGCGTCGCGGCCAGCGTCACGCCGACGGACACCCCGACACCCGTCGACGAGGCGACGCCGCCCCCGAGCGGTCAGCCGGGCACGAACGGCGACCCGGTCGTCTTCCCCGACGGCTTCACGGCCGAGGCGGAGCCCTGCCTGCCGGGCAGTGCGGGCGCGAGCGGCTGTGATTCGAATGGCGCGAGCAACGGCGGCGTGGTGGACATCTGGGTCGGCTTCGAGAACGGCAGCGGCCGTGATGTCGTCGGCGCCACCGTCACCTCGCCCGATGGCTCGACCGCCGATGGGTCGATCGACCTCTCCCGCATCGGGTGCAGCGAGGCGTGCCGGGGCTGGACATATTTCCCGTTCCGCAACCTGACCCCGGGTACGTACGAGGTCGAGATCACTCGAAACGGCGAGCCCGCGGGCGCGACCACCTTCGAGGTCACGAGCTGAGACGGCGCTGGCCCTGTATCTGCATGGCCTCCTGACATGTCCGGGCTGAGCTTCGAGCAACTCCGCATCCCGCTCCTCCTCGCGCTCCTCGTGGTCGTGGGCTTCGCGCTCTGGCCACGCGGCGACGAACGCGAGCCGGCAGGCACGAGCGCGAGCCCCGAGTCGACGATCGAGGTCGGACAGCCCGGCGGTGAGGTGATTCCCGTCGAAACACCAGCAGCACCATCCCCGGCCACGCAGGCGCCGATACCGACGACGAGCCCCGAGCCGACCCCCTCGGCCACGGCCGAGCCGACGGCTCCTCCGGTTGCGGCCGATGGCTTCACGGCCGAGGTGCTTGCCTGCCGCTCGATCTCGGGCGCGACCTGCAACAACCAGCTCGGGACCCTGCCACCGAACGCCGCCACGTTCGTGGCCCTCGTTCGCTTCACCGATGCGAACGTCGGCGACACGATGAACGCCGTGCTCAACGGCCCGTCAGGCACGATCCCGGGCGGCGCCTACTCGCTTCAGGGCAGTGGCGATGGCTACTACTACACGACGTTCCAGGCCGGCGGTCTGCCCGCGGGCGACTACACGCTCACCGCCACGCGCAACGGCGACGAGGTGGCCGTGACGAGCTTCACGCGGGCGGGGGGCTGAGGCTCAGCCGCCCGCCGACGAGTCGCTGGCCCCCTCGACGTGGGCGATGGGCGCCGCGCCCGACGCGCGACGCTTCGCCGCCAGGGCGCTGATCGCCTCGAGCACGCAGCGGTGCGCCGCCGCCGCGGTCACCTCGGCGTTGTCGTAGGGAGGGGAGACTTCGACGACGTCCATCCCGGCGAGCTCGACCGAGCCCACGACCTGGCGGACCGCGCGAAGCAGCTCGCGGGTCAGCATGCCACCGGGCTCCGGCGTGCCGGTGCCGGGCGCCATCCCGGGGTCGATCACGTCGATGTCGATCGAGAGATAGATGACCTCCGGCCCGTCGAGCGCTTCGGCGATGGCGTCTCGGATGACCGCCTCCGCGCCGCGCTCCTCGATCTCGGTCATGAGGTGCCAGCGCATGCCCTGCTCGCGCATCCACTCGAGCGTCTCGGCTCCGGGCCAATAGCCCCGCAGCCCGATCTGCACGAAGTTCGCGCCGGCCACGGCGCCCGACTCGATGAGCCGCCGCATCGGTGTGCCGTGCGAGCGCAGGCTGCCCCAGGTCGAGTTGGCCGCGTCGGCGTGGGCGTCGAAATGGACGATGCCGACGCGGCGCGGCGCGACGGCGCGGGCGACCGCCGTCGCGGAGGGGAACGTGATCGAGTGGTCGCCGCCGAGGACGATCGGCACGGCGCCCGATCGCGCCACGTCGAGGACCTTGCGCTCGATCACGTCGTGCGCGCGCTCGATGTTGATCGGGGTCACCGGCGCGTCGCCGGCGTCGACGACCGTCAGCCAGTCGTACGGTTCGATGCCGAGCTGCAGCGAGTTGAGCGCGCCAGAGTGATAGCTCGCCGCGCGAATGGCCCGTGGGCCGAAACGGGCGCCGGGTCGGTGGCTGACCGCGTCGTCGAAAGGCGCCCCGACGATCGCGACGTCGGGGCGCATGGCGAGGAGCGCGGCCGCATCGGTCACCCAGGGAAGCTTCTGGAAGCTGGGGAGGCCGACATACGACGGCAGGTTGAAGTCGTCGTAGGCGGTGTACGGGTCGGCCCCGGGCGGGGCCTCGTCGTTCATGCCGCGTGCTGCGCGGCTCAACTCGTCGGTCATGGCGCGTCCGCGTCACCTCCGGCGTCGAAGGGGCGCCGTCGCGATGCGGAGCAGGCCCATCCGGGACCCGATCCTAGCACTACCATCGGCACCCGATGGACAGCGACCAGACGTACACCCTCGACGAGGCCCGCGCGCTCCTGCCGCAGGTCCGCGGCACGCTCCTGCAGCTGGCGATCGAGCGCCGGCGCGCCGACGACTCGCACGCCGCCCTTCACCGCCGGCTGCGCGGCCGGAGCGATGGCTCGGAGGCCGATACCGGGGCGCTCGAGCTCACCACCGCGGAACTGCGCGCTCGCGTGCGCGACCTGCTCGATCACCTCGAGACGCTCGGCGTGGTCGTCCGCGACCTGGACGACGGGCTCGTGGACATCCCGACGATCCGCGACGGTGAGCCGGCGTGGCTGTGCTGGCGCCTCTCCGATCCGGAGCTGGGGTGGTGGCACACGACGAGCGAGGGCGCCGCGTCGCGCCGGCCGCTCTAAGACGGTGAAGCCGCTCGTGGCCGTCATCGGGGACGCACTGCTCGACGTGCGCGTCACGCCCGCCGCCCCGATCGCGCCGGGTGCCGACGTCCCGGCCGCCGTGCGCCTGCATCCCGGTGGCCAGGGCGCCAACCTTGCGACCCGGCTCGCGCGTCGTGGCGTGGCGGTGCGCCTGACCTGCGCGCTCGGCGACGATGCCGCCGGGGCCATCCTGCGCGCGGCCCTCGCCGCGGACCGGGTCGACGTGCATCCGATCGCCTCGCCCGCCACCGGGGCGGTCGTCGTGCTTGTCGCAGCCGATGGCGAGCGGACAATGCTCAGCCAGCGCGTCCCGTTCGTCGACCGCCTCGACATCGGAGCCGCCGCCGCGGGCGTCGAGTGGCTCGTCCTGTCCGGCTATCTCCTGTTCGAGCCGAACGCCTCCGACCTGGCAGGACCCGACGGGGCCGCCGTCCGGCTGGCCGTCGTCGGCTGCGCGATCGCGCCGGACGAGGTCGCACGCTGGACCGGCGCGCTCAGGGCGCTCCGTCCGAGCCTCGTCGTGCTGAACCGGGAGGAGGCCACGCTCGTCTCTGCAGCGGTGGGAGATGCCGGTGAGGTGGCTGTCGCCCTGGCGCGTGCCCTCGGGGGGAGCGTCGTCGTCACCGAGCCCGACGGGGCGAGCGCGGCGGTCGGCGACCGCGTCACGCGCGTCGGCGCACCGGGCGGTGCCTCGGCGACCGACACGACCGGTGCCGGGGACGCCTTTGCCGCCACGCTCCTCGTCGAGCTCATCGCGGACCCCTGGCCGCCGACGGTCGAGGCGATCGAGCGAGCCATGGCCGCGGCCTCGCGGGCCGCGTTCGAGGTGGCGCGCTCCGACGGCGCCCAGGCGCGCGTGGCCGGCGAGTCGCTCGCGGGGGCGGGATCATGACGCCGGCGTGGCTCCGGCTCGCTGACGAGGTGCGCGAGGCGCTGGCCGCCGGCCGTCCGGTCGTCGCCCTCGAGTCGAGCCTGATCGCGCAGGGGCTGCCGGTGCCCCACAACCTCGAGACGGCGCTCGCGGCCGAGGCGGCGGTGCGCGAGTCCGGTGCCGTCCCGGCAACCGTCGCCGTGGATCGCGGTCGCATCATCGTCGGCGCGGACCGCGACCTGCTCGAGCGCCTGGCCGAACCCGAGGCCCGGGTGGCGAAGGCCGGCTCGCGCGACCTCGGCCCGCTGCTGGCCGCCGGCGCGCTCGCATCGACAACGGTGAGCGCCACCCTGCGCGCCGCACACGTCGCGGGGATCGCGGTCTTCGCCACAGGCGGCATCGGAGGCGTGCACCGCGGCGCGGCGACGAGCTTCGACGTCTCGAGCGATATCGACGAGCTGGCCGCCACGCCGGTCGCCGTCATCTGCTCGGGCGCCAAGTCGATCCTCGACCTGCCGGCCACGCTCGAGCTTCTCGAGACGCGCCGCATCCCGGTCGTCGGCTACGGGGTGGCGGAGCTGCCGGCCTTCTACAGCGTCAGCTCCGGGCTGCGCCTCGCGCACCGTGTTGACGGGCCCGTGGCCGCCGCGGCCGCCATCGCGGCGCATCGGTCGATCCCCGGCGTCGGCGGCATGCTCATCGTCCAGCCGCCGCCCGCAGACCTGGCGATCGACGCCGCCGAGGTCGATGCCTGGATCGCGGAGGCACTGCGCGACGCGGCGTCGACGGGCGTGCGCGGTGGTGCCGTCACGCCGCATCTGCTCGGCCATGTCGCGCGAGCGTCGGGCGGTCGAACGCTGCGCGTGAACGTCGGGCTCATCGTGGGCAACGCGCACGCCGCCGGCGAGATCGCCGCGGCCTTGACCTGATCGCGTTGGGCGCTATGCTCGGGCGGCCGACCGGCCGGCCCGCGGAGCGGAGGGACGCATGCGCATCTACGACGGGAGTCCCCGCCAGGACTGGGAGGAGGTCCTGCGCAGCATCGGTGCCTTCGCCGACAGCGAGGGGCTGAAGGACCTGCTCCTGCTCGAGCGCCCGGATGGCTTCGTCCTCCAGGGCGTCGGCCTGCAGGCCGCCGGTGCCGACTCCGACAGCTTCGGCACCGCCACCAAGCGCACGATCGAGCTGAGCGACGACCGGGTCGCCGAGCTTATGGAGATCACCGCCGCCCGACGCGGCTCGGCCGATGCCGACCAGCCCGCCGTGGGGCCACTGAACTACTACGAGCAGTCGCTGCGCATCCTCGGCGCCTACATCGACAGCCAGCGGCCGCATGATGCTTTCCTCTTCGAGCAGGACGGATCCTTCGTCGTGCGCCTCTTCGCCGTGTCGGGCTCCGGCGGCGTCGGCCACCAGCTCTCCGAGTTCACGCGCGACGAGCTCTTGGCTATGATTCAGGCTGCACCTGAGCAGAGAGATCAGCCCGGGCCGGAGACGACCGGCCCGCAGTAGCAGGGGAAGCGCACCATGAAGGCCCTCAAAGTCCTCCTCATCGGCATCGCCGCGCTCATCGCCGCGATGATCGTCATCCCGCTCACGATCCTCGCCGGCCTCTTCGTGTGGCTCAAGCTCACCGAGGAGACCGATGACGACGAGATGGAGCTCGACGACTCCATCTGACTCGACCAGGGACCGATAGAGAAGCGTGGGGAGGCGGCTACCGGCGCGATGTCGCCTGTGGCGACCTGCGCCGCACGCCGCCCTGACCACGACCCTTTCCGTGGTACACCGCTTCGGAGTTCGTCGCTGAAGCGGTTCCCCGTCTCTGGGGCGTGTGGGCTTCAGGGGCAACCGTCGCTCAGCCCGTGGCGAGGGCCCAGGCCGCGGTCCAGCACACGGCGGCAGCGAGCATGCCGATCCAGAGCCGTTGCGGTCCGGCGAGGCCCTGCGCCACGGCGATCAGGCCCGCAACGCCCAGGATCGTGCCGGCCGGATCGAGCCGGCCCGTGAGCGCCAGGCCGGCGCCCGCGCCGACGCCCACCCCGGCAGCCATCGTCCAGGCCAGCGCGAAGGCCGGACGGCGGCCGAGGCTCTGCGCCAGGTTGCGAGAGCCGAGGCGCGCGTCGGCGTCGAAGTCGCGCAGCGTGTTCGCCAGGTGGGCCGACGCCGCGAACGGACCGACGAGCAACGGTGCGGCGGCGACGCGCTCGAGCGGGACGCCGACCCCGGCGGCGATCCAGAGCGGGAGCAGGCCGAAGCTCACGAGATAGGGGAGCACCGAGAGCGGCGAGCGCGACAGCCACAGGTTGTACGTCGCCGCGGACGCCGAGGCGGTCGCCCCGAGCAGGAGCGCCGGCAGGCCGAGCGGCACCGAGGCGACGAGCTGGAGCGTGCCGCCGGCCGCCGCCAGCGCCAGGGCGGCGCGGGGCGTCGCGTCCCCGGCGGGGATCGGCTTGGAGCGCTGCGAGTCGCGGTCCCGATCGCGGTCGGCCCAGTCGTTCAGCGCGCCGGTCAGCACCTGGGACCCGAGGACCGCGAGGATCGTGAGGAAGACGCGCCCGGTCAGCGGCGGCTCGCCGGCCTGCGCGGACAGGATCGCCGCCAGGGCGCCGCTGAGCGTGACGACCGCGGCCGCCGGCGCCGGGTGAATGAGGCGTAGGATGCCGGGCACGGCCCGCATCGTACGCCTGCGTCGAGCGCGTCACCGGTGCGGCCCACCGACAGCACACACACACACTGGAGCATCGCGAACGCAGATGAGCAGAAGCGCGCATCGGTCGATGTTCGTCATCGGCCTCATCGTCTTCACCCTCGTCCTGGCGGCCTGCCAGTCGGGCACCGTCGATCTCGACAGCCCGACCCCGCTGGCGACCGCGGGTGAGTCCGCGAGCTCATCCCCGAACGGGGACGGGGACGGGGGCGACGGCGGCGAGGAGACGAGCGTCTTCGACCTCGAGCGGGGGGACTGCTTCAGCGCCACCGGCGACCAGGTGGAGACGGTGATTGTCGTGGACTGCGGGCAGCCGCACCTGTACGAGGTCTTCGGCGTCTTCGACCACGAGGCCGGTGGCGCCGACCCGTCTCCGGGCGACGGCGCGATCCTCGAGTACGCGGATACCGAGTGTCAGCCGCTGTTCGAGGCCTTCGTCGGGAGCGACTACCAGTCGTCGATCTACTGGATCACCTCGGTCACGCCGTCGGACGAGACCTGGAACGAGGCCGACGACCGCGAGATCGTCTGTGCGCTCAAGCTGGGCGAGACGGCCACCGAGACGACCGGATCCGCGGAGGGCACGGCCGAGTAGCGCGGGCCGGCGCACGGCGCCGCCATTCCGCTATGATTTGGACCCGAGCAGGCACTCGGCGTCCCTGCTCGCGTGCCGCGCCGCTTCCGCCACGCCCAGCCGACCGTGGAGGCCCCTTCGATGCCCAAGTACGTCTTCGTGACGGGCGGCGTCACCAGCTCGCTCGGCAAGGGCATCAC